>JADGBV010000035.1 GCA_015231345.1 Planctomycetota bacterium | reverse complement strand
TAATGAGGTCCTTCTTGTAATTTCATATTTGAGGCTAAATTTATAGCAAAAAGGAGCACATAATCATTTGGCCGACAAAAGTATTTTCGTTATTTCCGACATTCATGGTTGCCTTCAGGAGTTTAATGAGCTTTTAGCCAAATTGCCTATTAAAACGAATTCTCAATTTGTGTTCTTGGGTGATTATATTGATCGAGGGCCCCATTCTGCAGGTGTTATTGACCGTATATTGAAACTCAAAGAGAGCTACGAAGTTGTTGCATTAGCTGGGAACCATGAGCAAATGCTCATGCATTTTCTTGAGGACAAAAGCACCCCTGAAGCAGCCTCCTTTGTGATTAATGGTGGTGGGGCGACACTGGCGAGTTATAGTGATAGCTTGGGAGATTACCAAATGCCAGAAGAGCACATGGACTTTTTGAAATCTCTGAAGCTTTGTCACGAAATGGATGATGATTTTTTTGTTCATGCAGGTGTCCCTGATGTTCCTTTAACGAAATTACATAAAAAAAAGTACGAGTCAGAAATGCTGTGGATCAGAAAACCATTTTTCTATAGCTCTTACAATTGGGGAAAACGCATTTTTCACGGTCACACTCCAGTAAAAGAGTGTACCATTGGCGAAAAAAGAGTGAATGTCGATACGGGCTGTGTCTATGGCAATAAATTAACCGCTTTAATGTTACCTGAAATGGAAACTTTTTGCGTGGAGAAAACAGAGCCACTTGTTAACTTATGCTTGATTCATGAAGGTTCGAATAGGCGTGCCGAACGTTTTGAAGTTAATTTACCCGTTCATATTAAATCAATTCACGGTGAATCCGTCTATAAATCTGTTGATTATTCTGAATGTGGAGTTTTTGTCAGGGAATCACAGCAAAGTCGGGAATTCCTTTATTCAACAGGTGATGTCGTCTCAGGAACAATTGGAATTAATTCCATGGAATCTGTTCCTTTTGAAGGGGTGGTTGTTCGCTATCAGAAAAAAGCCGTAGGGGCCTTTTTTGCCATCGAGTTTACAATGACACCATTTGAGCTTTTATATCAAAATGGAGAAGAGAGTCTTCCTGCTGAGTAGCTTAAGTCGCTGCATTCGTTGAACGATCGAGCTTGATCTTAGAATCACATGCCCCATTTTTTGATAAGCTCGTATGACGAAAATATTCCTCTTTGTTTTGATTCTGAGCCTACCTGTTTTGGCTCAAGACTGGTTGCAATGGCGTGGGCCTTCATTTGATGGACGAGCTGATAAATCTTTAAATGTGCCAGATGAGTGGTCCGTTGAAAATAAAAGTAATCTAAAATGGGCGACTTCCCTAAAGCAGTCAAGTAGCTCATCTCCTATTATTTGTGGTGATAGAATATTCCTGAGTTCAAGTGATAATGATTATAACCTTTATGCACATTGCTACTCTCTAAAAAATGGCGAACTCATATGGGAGAAAAAGCTGGGGCAAGGTGAAAAAATGATGCGTAATGGCCCAGCATCTGCTTCGCCAGTAAGTGATAAAAAAGTTGTTGTCTTTAGTTATGGTGAAGGCAGCCTGTTCGCTTTTAATCTCGAGGGAAAAGCTCTCTGGCAAATAAACTTGCAAGAGAAATTTGGTCTAATTGGCCATAAATTTGGTTTCAGCTCGACTCCGCTTTGTGATAATGGGGTCTTGTATCAATGTATAGCACAAAATACAGACAATAAAGAAGAAAGTTCTTACGGCTCCCCGAAGTCCTATATTATTGCTTTGAATATGGCCTCAGGCAAACTTGTCTGGAAGATAGAGCGTAAGGGGGCAGGCAAGGCTGAATCTATGGACTCTTATGCCACTCCTATTATTTATAAATTAGGCTCCAAGAGAGGGCTTATCACTATTGGCTCAGATATTATATTATGCTCAGACCTCAAAAACGGCAAAGAAATTTGGCGTTATGATTATACTAAGAAAAAAGCAACAAACTGGCGAGTCATTCCCACACCAGTGCAATGTGGTGATATGTTAGGCTTTTCTTTGCCTCGTGGAAAGTCTTTTATGGTTTTAAAATGCCCTCAAAATAATCTCTTGAAAAAACCAGTTCAACATGCATTGCTTGATGGGCCTTTTTCTGATGTCGCTTCGCCGGCTTACGATGGTAAGAATCTTTATGTTGTTGGAGGCAAACCTTCGACTTTATCTTGTATTAGTCCTGAAAAAGGAGAAGTTCTGTGGCAAGATAAGCTTGATAAGAGGTCTTCTCTTTATGCCTCACCAGTTGTTATTGCTGATAAAGTCTATAGTATTAACTTATCGGGGAAAGTTACTATTTATTCTACTGGAGATAAAAAAGAGAAAATTGCTGAATTTACGCCGAGCAAAAACGAATCTAATATAGCTTCTTCCTTTGCCTTAAGTGACAAATACCTTATAATGAGAACGAATAATTATCTTATGTGTGTGCAGAAGTCTTCAGTGAAATAGGAAGATGATTCAAAAGTATAAAGTCCCTTATGAAAAAATTCGTACTCTTTTTTCTTTAAAGAAGGCCTCCTATAATTTACCCCTGATAAGCGCAATGTGTGAAGGCATTCCACACTATATGCGTTATAGAGAACAAATTCGTAAAATGGTTGGGGTTAAACGCTTGACTATTGTGCAAGTGCAATCTATTTATAGTTTGTTTGATTCCTTTTTTGGCTCCCTGACGAAAGATCAGCTTGCTCGTATTCATGAGCGTTTTAGAGAGCATATTTTGGGGCGTGTCAAAGGCTTGGAGATGACAGAGGAGGGGATAGAAGTTAATGCCAATAGTGTTGGCCTACAAGCCCAAAATATGATTCAAGATGATTCTCAAATCGGCTTTATCTTTTCAGTTTACAAAATCGTTCAAGAGAAATATCAATTTAAATGCTACTGCTCCGAGCTATATCAAGGTTTAGGTGATCGCTGTTGTGAAATAGAGAATATGATCAAAAGTTCTGAGCCTAAGAAAATTAGCAATGTGAATGTCGGTGTCGTCGATTCTTTGGCTCAACTTTACCATGACTCAAGGCTTGTCTTTGCTGAGCTTGAAAAGGAAGTGGATGGCGATCAGATGCAAGAGCATATTAATAATTCACGAGATTCTTTGCAAAAAGAGCTGAGTGATTTGCAAAGTTTATGGTTGTCGTGCTATAATAATTTTCAGAAAATCCAAGATTCGAATAAATTAGCACCTAAAATCGTTGAGGGCTTGAAGCGCATACTAGAAGATATGCGTAAAAATTATATTGACCATTCGCTGTTATTTTTCCGTATGCGATCATCACCTTATATATTGGAAGATGACGTTTTGCGTGAAAGAGTCGACTTGTACTTGATTTTATGTTTGTATATATTGGATGAATTTCGTCAGTCGAGGTTTGCTGTAGATTCACCTCTTCATCAATTAGAGGAGAAGTTAGAGAGTATTAAGAGTTTCTATCATTTCAAAAGAGCTGATTTTAAAATGGTTGAGCGTCTCAATGATATCTTTATATCAGGTCCTCTTAATTTGCCAGGTTTGGGTGATGTCTGTGGTTGGACGGTAGAGAGTATAACAGATCGTTTGCAGCCCATTTATGTTTCTGCAAAGGTCGGCATGGAAAAAATTCGTGCTCTTACACGAAACTTCATTGCTGTCACATTAGAGTCAGACTTGATGATGGGCGAAACTGAGGGGCGAGGTGAGCGAGCTTTGGTGCTTTGGTGTGTACAAGGCCTTCTCACAAAAGATTATCAAGAAACATGTGGAATGTATCAGAATCTTCTGACAAATTTTGCCATGAATTCTCGATCGCAAAGAGGGGATTATGGCGGAGTACTTTTGCCTCGCCTTGTGCTGGCTCATTTTCAATCGCTTTATTATGTCTTAAGTGTTATTGATGACTCAATAGAAGAATATTTGCGTTTTATCGGTTCGGACAATATCTCAGAGCACTTTCAAAATTCAAAAGGCCCTCAAGGGGATTTAATGTATCAGAATCGCGGCTTGGCCAAGAAAATGCCTTCCCTCCAAGAAATGGTGGGTGCATTGCTTGGCGACATCTGCGCATTATTTAAAGATAACTTGGCGAGTGAAACACAAATTCAGCACTTTGATCAATTGTTGTTGGGTTTAGCCAAAGGCTTAAAGTTGGAAAATGCCTTAGAGATTTTCCGTTCTGAGAAGTTGCTCCTGAAGATATTTGAACTTCCCAAGATCAAAAATCAGTCCTGGAACCGCCAGGGTCTTACGAATACGATGTATGTGATGAAGAACCTGCTGTAGTTACTATTTAGGGGTATTTAGGTCAGGGCTAACGCATCAAAATCATAAGTTATTGAAAAATAAGCCACAGAGATCACAGAGGCCTCAGAGAAAAGCTCAGTGTTCTCTGTGCCCTCTGTGGCTAAAGTATTAAAAAGCAGTCAATTAGAGTTTGGCGAGGGGAAGTCTATAGATTTGATGCGATTGCCTTGGTGTTTAGGTGGCAGAGGATTGAGTCGAAGTGATTTCCGCTAATCTTGCATCTAGGTCTTTAAGGGGGATTTTGAGTGCCTCAGCAATATTAATGGCGTCTTGAATGTTTTTGCCTACATCCTCAGGGTTGTGAGCGTCGGAATTACAGAATACGGAAATATTATATTGAGCTGCCAGCTCCCAAAAAGATGCCAATGGGTAAGGGTATCTCTTTTCTCCAATAAGCCCTACGGGGCTTCTGCGAAAGCCCAAGCCATTAATTTCCAGAGGCACATTCAGTGCTTCTGCTGCTTCTAGAATATCTTTTGAGCATGCTTGAGCATTTGCATCCCAATTGAGGTATGCGGTGGCAAAAACATCGGGGTGGGCCATAAATAGAAATAATCCCGACTCCATAGCTTTGATTAAATTATCCGTATATTGCTTGAGTTGCTCTGGCGTTTCGACTTCATAGGCCGTTTTCCATTTGTTTTTCCAGGAAAAAAAATGAGTTGAGCCAATGATATAATCAAAATGACACTCTCCTAGAATATAATCTTGGTAGAAAGGGTGATATTCTGGGAAATACTCACACTCCAGTCCCTTGAGGATTCTCATTTGAGGGTAATTACTTTGGGCTAAGCTGATGGCTTGATCGTACTCTTTGAACTCCTCTAGGTTCATGCGGATATAATCCCAGCGTCCATCGGGAAGAGGAGTGTGGTCAGAAAAACCAAGAATTCTCAGCCCCGCCTCTTCGGCGCATTTAGTGTAATCGTCAATATCTCCAGTAGCATGCTTACAGCGAAAGCTATGAGTATGCAGGTTCATCTTTCCAGCTTTCTCAGAAGCTTTGAGTCTCTCCAATTCTTGTTTTTGTGCGATTTTGCTCATATGCTTTAAGTCTACCGGGATTTATTTACTTGCAAATTCAGCGACTTAAATATAGATATAATGTGCAATAGTTCATATTTGGTATTTTTTGACCATTTTATGGCGTCTGAAAAAAAACTTGTAGGCCGTGAGTTTGGTTGTTTATGAATATGACTAAATAGAATTTCCTTTTACGAAAACTCATTTTCTAGGAGTAATGTTATGAAAAAGATCTCTTTATTGGGATTATTGGTTTTAGGTCTGGTGCTCAGCATTGCATGCGGTGGCGGCGGAGATGATGTGGCAAGATCTATTCAAGGGGGCATCGATAGCAGTGTTGTTGATTCATCTGATGGCTTAGAAGTATGGGCTCTAGATAAAGACGGAAGACAAGTTCGTAAGGGAACGATTATTCCAGCTGCTGATGGCGTTGATGAAGATATGGGCTACGAAATTTCTGGCTTACTTGATAACTATGAGTATACCGTTGTTCTATATAAAGTATACGATGGCGTAAATAAACTAGAACTTCTATCTACAGTTGTGACTACTAGTGCTGAAACTTCTAGCGGTTTAGCAAAACCAAAGTGGAAACGTCAGATGAATACAATGACGACTTATATTTCTCGCAAGTACCGTGCGGCTAGAGCTGCTTCGCCAACTACCGTTGTGCTTTTAACTACTGTTATTGCTGAAGTTATCCCAGCTGGTGCTGACCTCGATAGCTTGGCTTCTGAAGGTGGTGTTGTGACTGTTGGTGGATCTGCTGCAGTTCTGTCGCCTGTTGCTGAACAAGCTATTTTTGTCATGAATATCACAGTTGCTTCTGTTGTTTCCATGACGAATGACGCTATTGCTGCTGCTATCACAAGCATTAACGCTGTTGTTGCTACTATATCTTCAGCAAAGACTGCTGACGATGTTTTGACATCAGCTGTAACTGCAAGTTTAGATACTGTAACTAAAGCTGCTGACCAAACTGTTTTGGCTGAGAAAATTGCTGAAGTTGATACTGGAATTTCAGATATCGATCAGGTTCTAGAAAATATTGAATCCGGTGATACTGAAGCATTAGCTGATGCGGCGGAGGATGCTGCTGATACAAACTCTGGCGAGACTCCAGACGTCGACGTTGCTGCAAGCTTCAGCATTGACGCTGCATACGGAACTGTTGTTGGCGACAATTTTACGATCTCTACATTAAATCCAGTATTTAAAGTTTCTCTAACTGCGGCGCTTGATGCAGTCTTTACAAACGTTGTTTCGATCACTTTCACTAACAACACATCCAATGAAACTGTTTCTTTAGACACAGCGCTAGGAACAAAACTTACGACACTAAAAAGCACCGACGGCAAAACTGTCTACGTTATGGTTATGGCAAAAGATACGGAACTAGGCACTTCTGGCTGGTTACAGCCTGGAACTACTTATAGCTATGCTATTACTGAAAAATCTGGCTACGATTTGGCTCTAACAGGTGGCGATCAAGCAGGAACAATCACAACTAAAGCAGTGACTTGCACGCTACCTTATGTCTCCGGCGAGAGCCAAATTAACTTGGGCGTTACAAATGCTATGGGTACTGGAGCCACTCCAACTCTATACATCCACTCAAGCAAAGCCCTAACAAAAGGCACTGGTGATACTTACGGAATCCTTGATCAGCTTACTTGGACTTTAACTAAAGGTACAACTGAATATGGTTCGCGTACTCTTACAAGCTCAGATGTTGTTGTTACTCTTATTGGCGGAACATCTACTTCTTTCACAGGCGCTTCTATTGCATTGCAATCTGGAGCAGCGTTAACAGCAAGTACGAGCTACTCTGTAGCGATCACAGGTGATTTAGATTATGTTGACGGATCGACTGACTATCCAGTATCAGAAACCCTAAAACTAGACGTGAAATAATCTTTTACCAGCGATTATCACAAAAAAAAGCCAGCGCTTAGCGCTGGCTTTTTTTTTGCTCAAAACTAAAGAGTTTTGAGTTTTACCCCCAAAGTATTCTACCCTTCTTCTCCGTCGTCGTTCCAGAAATTAATGGCATCGGCGATGGCAGTTTCTTTCAGATTATCTATATCGAACTGCAAATCCTCTGGAGCTCCAGAGACTTCTTCGAAGCGGATGCTCCACTCAGCTGTGGAGCCTAAATCTGATCCAATAGTACTAAATTGCTGCTCGACCATAAAAAACATCTGATCTGCAGCACAGTCAGGAATTCCCATAGATTTAAGTCGATGGGTGACATACTCTCTCCCCCACCGAGATCCTTTTGCAAGTAACTGAACTTTTTCCATAGCTGCATATTAGCAGGTCCCTAAAAAAAAGAAGAGCTTTTTTCTGGGAGGAACAAGTCCACTTGGTCAAACACATTAATTCATATACTAAAGCCTTTATTTACAAACATTAGTGAATTTATGGCGACTGTCTCAGTTGTGATCCCAACCTATAATAGAGTGGGCAGGGTGCAAAATGCAGTTGAATCTGTGCTTGCTCAGACATATAGTGTAGCAGAAATTATTGTCGTCGACGATGGTTCTAGCGATCAAACGATGGCTGCGCTTGAGAAATACCAAGGCCTCACTCTCCTACAGCAAGTGAATTCCGGTCCATCGGCGGCTAGAAACTTAGGGGCTCGTCACGCCAAAGGTGAATGGCTGGCTTTTTTGGATTCGGATGATTTATGGCAAAAAGATAAATTAGCCAAGCAAGTGGCTTTTAGTGAAGCGCACCCTGATATCAAGTGGCTCTACACAAATGAAATTTGGATTCGCGATGGTGTGCGCGTGAATCAATGTCATCATCATGCTAAGCTGTCAGGTTGGATTTACCCTGAGTGCTTGAAATTATGCTTGGTGAGCCCTTCATCCATTATGCTGAAACGAGACTTATTTTGGGCCAAAGGAGGATTCGATGAAGCACTGTGGGCAGCTGAAGATTATGATTTGTGGCTGAGAATCGCCTGCGATCACCCTGTTGGCTATTTGGAGGAGGCTTTGATAGTAAAGTACGGTGGCCATGAGGATCAACTCTCCAGGCAGTGGGGCATAGATCGTTTTCGTGTAATGGCCTTGGAGAAAATGCTCTATATTAAAGAGCTCAAGGCAAAACCGGACTGGTGGGAACTCACACGAAAAAATATTGTTCGCCGACTTGGAATTTTAGCTAAAGGCTACAAAAAGCATGGAAAAGTAGAAGAGGCTGAAGCTTTCCTAAGGCAAAGAGAGGTTTGGCAGGATACAAAAAATATTGAGCCTTAACGTTCGAGTACTACGAACACTAACTACTGAGAATCGCTTAAGCGCGTGATTTGATAAATCAAATCTAATGTGCCTATTTCGCATTCCATATTAAGAAGTAGTGCCGGGCTATCGCCTAAGAGTTCCGTTAACTCGTCTTTATTGCCAAGAGCTTTTGGGGTCTGAAGGTTTATATCATATTCATTAACAATGGCTTTGAGTTTGCCTAGGACCTGATTACTCACTTCCATGACGGCTTCTCTGATCATCTCTTTGGAGAAATCATTCACTCCAAAGGCTTTTGTTACATCAGTCGCCAAATCTTCGGACATATTTAAAATAAGATTCCCGCTTTTCTCGCCATGAATGCCAATAAAGCTGGCAAACTCAATGGGAAACTCACCCTCTTTATAAGCAGTGATATTATTAACCTTAAGTGGTTGTTGGGTATAGAATAAAATGACTTCAATAACAGAATCTTTAAGCTGATTCCATATTTTCGGAGTCATAAGATACTCTTGGATGAGTTTATAGCCTTTGTTTGTTTCTTTGACACGAACTTTGTTATCAATTTTTACTAGAGCATCTTTGAGGGTGTTGTTGCCCTCGCCATAAGCTAGGTCGTAGCATTCTTGATGGAAACTTTCGTAGCCTTCAAGTCGTTTAATTTCTTGATTGGCCATATCGAGTCTGGATGCCAGAATTCTCATCATCTCTAAGGATGTTTCCGCTACAGTGGATTGCTCAGACTGTTTATCTGCTGAGCTTCGCTTAGCATTAATTAAGATGGCTTTAACATGATTGTGAGCTTTTAACGTTGCTGTTCGCCTCCTTTTCATGAGGTAGGACATTTCGCCAAAAAAAGAATTTTTCTCTTTAATTTGTGCAACAACCTCGTCATCCTTTATGACATCGATGATGCCCTCTTCAAGCAGATAAAGGCCATCAGACAAGTTGTTTTCAAAGGCGATCACATCGCCAGGGGCGAATTCAACGCGAGTAAATTGTTCTAATATTTCTTCCATGATTGACTGTGCCTCTATTGTAGAACTGATTTATGAAAACCAAGACTTTTTTAGAAGCCTTTTCTAAGTTGGCGCGAGTTTCTGCCTTGGCTTGACACTTAGGATAAAATTCATGATGTGCCGACATGAGTCAGGCAAAGAAAGGTTTTTACGCGCACCCTAAATATTATGATATTTTATTTGGCTGGGACCGCACACAGGAGATTTTCTTCTTAGATAAACTCTTTCAGCATTATGAACTACAAGTTGGTGCTCCCCTTCTTGAGGTGGCTTGTGGAACAGGTATTGTGGCTCGTCAGCTCAGTTTGTTGGGTTGGGATCTCTATGGGATGGATATTAGCCCTGAGATGTTATCGTACCTGAATTTATCCTGTCAAAGCCAAGGCGGCAAGGTGACAACTTTTCATGGAGATATGACTAACTTTTCCATGGATAGCCTGGTGCAAGGGGCTTTTATTCCTTTGGGTTCTTTGGGCTTGCTAGGAGAAGATGAAAAAGTCAAGGCTCATTTGCAATGTATGGCACGTCATATGAATGATGGTGGGGTTTACCTTTTGGATATGGGCTTTAAAAAAGGTGAAACAGCCCCCAGCCCTTATGATGAAATTGAATGGAGCATGGAAAGGGACGGCCTTATTGTAGATGCTGTGGAAGGCAAGGTGAATATTCTGAACTCAGCTGGTGAAGTACTTGAGAGGCTGGAATGGGAGGCTGTGCCTTTAGTCTATAATTGGCAACATTTTGAGGATATTATTGATTCCTCTGGTGTTTTTGAGATAATCACTTCTTATCCCGAAGCCTCCTTAACTGAAGAAGGGGTCTCCGTTTTTGATGTAAATCATCATTCAAATGAGCCTATGAAAGACCGCGCCATGGTTGCTTTACGAAAAAAGTGAAGTGATACCGGTTTACAGCCGAGTGATTCTTGTAAATTTATTTTTTTTAAGGAAAAAACATGTCTCTAAAAGATGATATCAAAAAGCGCCTAATGCAGGCCATGAAAGCCAAAAATGCCGATGAGCTCACAGTTTTGCGTCAAATTAAAACTGAAGTCATGAAATTCGAAACCAGCGGCGCAGATAAAAGTGCTTCTGATGAAGATGTTATGAAGATTCTCAACTCCTTGGCTAAACAACACCAAGAATCCATTGATATCTATAAAGAGAATGATAGAAAGGACTTGCTGGACAAAGAAGTGGTTGAGCTCGAAATCATCAAGTCTTTTCTTCCCCAAGAAATCAACGATGACGACTTACAAGTTTTAGTTGAAGAAGTGATTAGTGAAGTCGGCGCTAGCACTAAAAAAGACATGGGGCAGGTAATGAAAAGAGCTCGTGAAATCGTAGCAGAAAAAGGATTAATGGCAGATGGGCGAGCTTTATCTGAAAAGGTCAAAAGCCTTCTCAGCTAATTCGAAAATTCAGTACACAAAGCTCTAGTCCTTTATCGGTTGAGTAGAGCTTACTATAAGGGCCTCTTCTGAGGCCCTTTTTATTTCTTCCAGAATGAACGGTTAAAAATAACCAAGACCGAATAGAGCTCTAATCGGCCCAATAGCATCATAAAGGAGAGAATCCATTTCGTGGTGTCTGTAAGTGGGCTATAGTTGTTTGTGGGACCAAAATGATCTAATCCTGGGCCTATATTGCTTAAGCAAGAGACGCAAATGGAAAATAGGCTGATAATATTGTATTTTCCTCCTTCGAGTAAAATAACAATAAAAGTGAAGAAGCCCAATAAGAGAATAAAAATACTCACAAAGCCAATAATAACATGGGTGAGCTCGTCACTAATATGCTGATTATCAATTTTAAAAGGCAAGACTGCTCGAGGGTGTAGAAGTTGCCCTATTTCCCTAAAGGCGACCTTTAAAGAGACTAATACACGGAATACTTTCATCCCTCCACCAGTGCTACCAGCACAAGCACCCATCATCATTAAGGTGAGTAGTATAAACTGGGCGAGTAAAGGCCATGTGTTGTAGTCTGCTGTTGCATAGCCCGTACTAGTAATGATACAAACGACCTGAAAACAAGAATCGAGAAGGATTTTAGGCCACTCGAGCATTTCACCTACGGGCCCACTCATGTTGAGTAAAGTAATAAAAATAATGCCAAGAACTATGGAGCTGGAATAGAGCTTAAGCTCCTCGTTATTCAATACTCTAAAATTACCCCTAAGCATCTGTAAGTAGAGCATAAAGTTGCATCCGCTAAGAAACATGAAGAAAGTGATGATGGCATCGATTTTCCAGCTTTCAAAAGAAGCAATGGATTCATTTCGTGTACTAAAACCTCCTGTGGCAATGGTCCCAAATGTATGGCAGATGGATTCGAAAATGGACATTTCTTTCGTTGACCATAAAGCTAAAAAGCATAGCAAAGTAAGGAGGATATAAATCCCCCAGAGCGTTTTAGCCGTATTCGCAATTTTGGGGCTGATTTTATCTTTGGTGGGCCCGGGAATTTCAGCTCGAAAAAGCTGGAAACCACCAGCCCCCATGGCTGGTAGAATGGCAAGGAATAAAACAATGATGCCCATTCCGCCAAGCCAGTGGGTTAGACTTCTCCAAAGCAAGATCACACGCGGTAAACTTTCAATATCTGTTATGATTGAAGCACCTGTGGTGCTAAGGCCACTCATGGTTTCAAAGTAGGCATCTGTGACGCTTAAGTTTCCTCCAGGTAATTCAAGAAAGACATAAGGTAGAGACCCAAAAAAACAAAGCAAAATCCAACCAAAGGTCACTATGCCAAAACCTTCCTTTGACGAAAATCGTAAGGTATGATTTTTAGTTAATGTTCTAAAGAATAATCCTGTGATTGCGCAAATAGCGCTAGCTTTGAAAAAAGGCGCAAAGTGGTGAACTTCTTCAAAAAAAGCCAAAGATAGGGGAGACAAAATAATCACTGATAGAAATATCAGTAAGGTTCCCAGTACCTTAATGACTGTGGGGATATTCACGTTTTAAATGGATAAAATTGATTTGGGGGATTTTTAACCCATTTCTTTTTTATGTTTTGGTGCCTTGGAACATTTCTTTTTAAGAATAGGTCCTTCCCACGTGGCGTTTTCAACTTCTTTCCTTTTCATTTCCCCCTGGCATTTTTCGCATTTAAAAACGATTTCCTTATCGTTTTTCCTTACAAAGATAATAGAGTGGAGATTGTTGGTAGCTTGTTCTCGAGCTTCGATAAAATTCATCGGGTTGTATTGTTTTTTGATCCATTGATTATTCCTCAAGGGCCAGATGCTCAAGGGGGAGTTGAAAGGATTTCTGAATTGTTTTTAATATTATAATAAAAACTGGGTTCTGGGCTTGCACATTACCCTTATCAAATTGAAGGAATAGGTGAAAATGGAAGAATTAGACGCTGCATTGGCTGCATTACATCATCAGAGGAATCCTGAGGTGTATTATTCGCAGTTTTTGCTTTATCTTTACCTGGGTAGTTTGATTTATCTATCTACGATCTGGATGTTTAAAGAGAAGATATCGTCTCATATTCACAGGTCATTTATCAATTACCATATCTGGAGCTTGCCTTTATTGGCAATATGTGTCCTTTTTATTAGGGTTTATTCCTCTTTTTTCTCTGACCCCAATCCTCCACCTCAGCTTCAAGGAATCATAGCTCATATGATTGCTTGTTTTTGCATTTGGCTTTCTTGCCTTATTTATTGGAGAAGGGAAATGGCTCGAGTTCGCGAATAATACTCGAATTTTGGTTGAATTGTCAAAGAATTAACTATCGTGACATGACTTTAATTCTTATTAATACCTTATGCCTTCAATTTTTTCAAAAATCGTAGCGGGAGAGATCCCCTGCCATAAATTACTCGAAGATGAGCACTATCTGTCTTTTTTAGACTTAAGGCCTATCAAGGAGGGGCATGCCCTTGTCATTCCCAAAAAAGAAGTCGATTATATCTTCGATATGGACGATAATGACCTGGCTGGACTTATGTTTTTTGCTCGCCGAGTGGCTAAGGGCATAGAGAGAGTTATTCCGTGCAAAAAAATAGGCCTTACGGTTGTTGGCCTAGAGGTTCCCCATACGCATATTCACTTAGTTCCTATCGATGGAGTCAGGGATATGGATTTTGCAAAAGCAAAGGAAGTCGATTCTCAGACTTTATCACAGCTGGCTACAAAAATCCGTGATTATATTCATTAACCCATAATTTGCCCGATTTACCCGAAATACGTTACCCTGTTGCCAACCCTTTCCTCGGTGAAAGAGAAAGAGAATACGTCGATAACTGCGTAGAGACGCACTGGGTTTCTTCTACGGGAAAATATATACGTCTTTTTGAAGAGAGTTTTCAGGAAAAATTTGGTCCAGGGCACTGCATTGCTGTAAGCTCTGGCACCATGGCTATCGATTTGGCCTTACAGGCCATAGGGGTCGGGCCAGGCGATGAGGTTATGGTGCCTAATTTTACTTTTGCCGGTTCAGTCTCTCCTATTTACCGTCAACATGCTATTCCCGTTCTCATACCCTGCTCTAAGACAAGCTGGAATATGGATGAGAGCCTTTTGGAAAAACACTTAACTCCCAAAACAAAAGCCATAATCGCTGTTCATTTATATGGCATCCCCTGTGATATCAAAAAAATCATGGCCTTTGCGCAAAAGCATGGCCTTAAAGTGGTGGAAGACTGTGCTGAAGCTCTTGGTGCTACTGTCGAGGGGCAGTTTGTGGGTACCTTTGGCGATGTGGGCTGTTTTAGCTTTTTTGGCAATAAAGTAATGACCACGGGTGAAGGTGGAATGTGCTTATGCAAATCCCAAGAGCTCTCAGAGCTTATTTGTCTTTACCGGGACCATGGTATGACAGCTAAGGAAAGGTATTGGCATCGGGTCATCGGCTACAATGGGCGCATGACCAATATGCAAGCCGCTGTAGGTTTAGGGCAGACAGAAAGTATCAAAAGTATTATTCAGCGCCGCAATGATATTAGCGAGCGCTACCAAAAAACTTTTTCTAAAGAGCCTTTCTTTTTTGAGCCTTCTATCCCAGAAGGGGTTTCAAGAGTGAATTGGCTAGAAAGTCCGGTTTTGCTTTCTGGTTGTCACTTCAATCGCAATGCCATTTGTCAGGACCTGCGCATGAAAGGAATCGACTCTCGCCCTTTCTTTTATCCGGTGAATACTATGCCTGCATTCAGTCGCTTTGGCTTAGGGGATAAGCATTCCGATTATTATTCAAGTCATGGTTTAAATTTGCCCACATACACAAAGCTTCTAGATGAGCAAGTCGATGAAATTGCCGAAGAGTTTATGGGGATTGTGAAAAATCATTATCAACCTAAATCTCAAGTCACTTGTCCTTTAGAGTTGCCAGGAGGTTTAGACCGCGTGCAACCAGATGTCTCTATTATTATGCCTACACTTAATGAGAAAGGCGTGGCTGTGGAAGTGATTAAAACAGTGCGTGAGCAGATGGTGTCTGTTTCTAAAAATTACGAAATATTAGTGATGGATGATGGTAGTCATGATGGCACTCGGGAGGAAATTGCCCAGGCTTATATTCATGACCCCAATGTTCGCGTGATTCTTCGAAAAGAGAATTTAGGTTTGGCCTTGGCCATTTACGATGGCATCAAGTTATCTCGAGGAGAATATATCATGGTGATGGATAGTGACTTTAATCATGACCCACATGTAAGTGGTCGCATGGTGAAATTTGCTGAATCTTACGATCTGGTGAGCGGCTCCCGATTTACTGCGGGTGGGGGAATGCAAAATAAAACGAAGTGGTTCAGCTCATATATTTATAATACCTTGGTGCGTGTAATGCTCAACTTGCAAACTCAGGATAATTTATCTGGTTATTTTTGCGTGCGTAAAAAGACGCTTGACTCTTTAGATATAAATGCGATCTTTAGAAATTATGGTGACTATTATTTTCGGTTTCTTTATGCCATGCAGAAAAAGAATGCTACCTTATTAGAGATTCCTGTGGTTTACCGTGATAAAGACTATGGAGTCTCCAAAAGAACCTTTATGGATACTCTCCTAAGCTACACAAAAGAATCCATCAAACTTCGCTTTCGAGGCTTTTAGTCACAGTGAGCATGTCATATGTGAATGAAGGGAAAATGGGAATTGAAAAGAAAAGGTAAAGTTTGGCCGCTCCCTAATCTTTCCCTTTTCCCCCTTTTCCATTTTTCCACTTCACACATTTAAGCTTAGCCTTTTTGACTAGGCAATTGATCCCTGATAGTGTCTAGCTTCTGCTGCTCTTCGTATATTCCTCGCGGACCACGCGAGCAAGAATTTCTAATCCTTTTTTGACTTTCTCGTCGTCTTGAGCGTAATGAATGCGCAAGCATTCTTGCGAATGTTGCCAGCTTTTCTCTTGAGCGATAAAAAAATAATGGCCGGGGACAACAAGTAAGCTTTCTGCTTTAAGCTTTTCGTAAAGCTCTTGGCAGCTTATGGGAAGATCTTTGAACCATACCCATAAGAACATGGCTCCTTCAGTTTCATGTAAGCGGTATTCAATATTTTCATCCATCAGTTCTTTGAACCAAGCACGAGCTTGCTTAGCTTTTTGCTCGTAAAAAGGTTTAATGACTTGTTGGCTCATTTTTGGAAGTTCCCTGGAGCTTATGAGCTGATGAGTCATGGCTTGCCCTACGCGTCCAGAGGCCAAGCTTGTGATGGCATTCGCCTTGGAGAAACTAGTGATAATATCACTTCTGGCAATAATAATCCCCGTGCGTGTTGTGGGTAGACCCACTTTCGATAAGCTAAAAGATAAAATAATATTCTCATCCCAAAACAAATGGCTGTCTTGAAATAAAATATTGGGGAAGGGGAGCCCGTAAGCATTATCAATAATAAGATAAATTCCTTTTTCCTTCGCCAGCTTTGCAAGCTCTTTTATGTCATGATCGCCAATCACATTACCCGAGGGATTTGTCGGTCTGGATACACACAGGGCTTTGACTTGCTTACCTATTTTAAGTGACTGGAAATCGACATGGTATTTGAACCCATGATCCCCACATTCTTTAATGAGTGGGCGCTGACTTATGAGCATTTCTGGGTGAATGCCAATATCGGCATAGCCAATGTATTCTGGGACAAGGGGGAGGAGTATATTTCCGAATTCACCTTTTTCGTATTGTCCACCAAGCATATTAAAAAGATGAAAAAATGCGCTTTGGCTGCCGTTACTGATGGCAATATTTTCTTTACTGATGCCGAGTTGATGTTCTTGGTTGAAGAAATCCACTAGGCTTTCGATAAATTCATCATTGCCTTGGGGGGAATCGTAAACCCCTAGTGCTTGCTCGAAATCATCTTTTCTTTCAAGTAAATCGAGCATGGCTTCGCGGTAAAGTTGCTCCATAGCTGGAATGCGCGCAGGGTTACCGCCCCCAAGCATAAGGGCTCCGCTATTATTTTGTAGCCCAGAATTCAGGTCTTTCATTAATTCACTAATACCACTTTCACGGCATAATTTTTGGCCAAAAAGGGATAATTGTGTAGGGAGCTGAGGCATAAAAAAATCTATTTGTTTTGAGGGCTTATTATTGATGGCGAGCCATTTATGAAAGTTATGATGTCATTTCCATTTTTTGGAGATTGACCTGAAGTCTATTTCTTTTTATATATTCAGTATTTTTCTTTTTGCTCTCAGTGCATCAGGAGCTCA
>JADGBV010000359.1 GCA_015231345.1 Planctomycetota bacterium | reverse complement strand
AGGACGAAATAACATTGACCATGAGATGATCAATCTCATCTTAATCCGGGGTAATTCAAATTGTTTATTAGAAAAATATTAGCTCACACTAAGCTAAGACTCATTGTATTCCTTACTATGCTCTTAGTCGCTATCTCATGTGGTGGAGGCGGATCATCACCCGAGCCAACAAGTGCAACGAAAACTTCAGGCTTAAAAGCCAAGATAACTCCAGCGTCTTATTTTAATATTCTCCCAGGAATGAGTTTTACGATCCAGAGTCTCTCTGATGGCAAGTACTTATTGCTTGATGAATCATTAGAAGCCGATGATTTCCAAAGCTTTAAAGTAACTTTCAGCTATGACGATAATTATCTTTTCAGTGTCGACCGCTACGGAAGCCCTTACCTGCGTACTCTACTCATGGGCAGCCAAATAGAGGAGGCAAGTGACACAGAAATACTCGATATTGGCGAAATTAATGGCGTGACAACTTACTTAGCTGAACTAGTCTCTGACGCTGGTTCAGGCTTGTCTGCCCCTAAACGCATGAAAAGCGAACAAGATATTCGCACCATCATGTCAACTTATTTCAATATCAACAGCCAATTCAATTTCAGTAAACTCACATTTGAGAATATTAACAAAGGTGAAGTTCAAGTAACAGAAGGGTTCTCCTCAATTGTGAATCGTATCAATTTAATGCTCTTCTATATAGGCACCCTCGGCAACCTAGAAGACACACCGACAGCTTCTCAAAAAGCCGCTTTAACGAATTTATTTAATGGTCTCACTACAACAAGCTTATCCACCTCGGAGCTTATTGCCCGTTTGAGTGATCCAAATATGCCAAAGCCTGAAGATGGCGGCGCAAGCATTATGCAGCAACTCACCTATAAAGGCTACGCCCTGCAGACAGATTCATCCTTAAGCCTTGAAGATGTCCGCTCCGTATTCAATGACCCTGTAGCCAACGCCAATATTTTAGAACAAGCCATGCGCTCTTCCCTGGGCGAAATTCAAGGCAGTATTGCTGGCTACGAACAAGAAGGCATAGGGTTAAACCTTATTAATAGCGAAGGTGAAATCGTGCAAAGCGTCAACAGCAAAAGCAATGGTCAGTATCGACTTAAAGGACTTGAGGCTGGTCTATGGCAAGTTCAACCAGAAAAAGAAGGCTATGTTTTCAGGCCTGAAAAAATGAGCATCCAACTCAGCGCAGACCAAAGGTTGAAGGGTTTCGATTTTACTAGCTACCTTTATATCGATGGAAGCCCGGATGTCCCAAATCCAGAACAAGTCGTGCAAGGAGTTGAATATATAGACTCAGATGGAGAAACCCAACTTATAGGTTCATTAGCAATTGAGACTCCAGATCCCTCAACAGTTTTAACCTCAGAGCAGTACACTAACGCTGATGGAGAATTAGAGAATGGCCAAGTTATTTTACCACCTGAAGCTCAAGTCCTTTCTGGCACAAGCTACGGCCCAGAAGGCGATTTAATCGGCACAGCAGAAACAACCATTATAAGACGGAGAGCCCCACAGGGCAGCGGCAACACATCCAGATTTTCTGTAAAATATTATTAATACACAAAATCTTGAGCCATTATATTCTTATTCTTTTCTCTTTAGCAGTAAGCCTTCTTGCTGCAGAACCTACTATTAGGGAAATTGGCACTGAGCCCACCTCAAAATCGACCAACGCTCATTTTACAAAGTCCAATAACAAAGGCAAAAGTTATAATAATGAGCTTTTAAAAGTAGAGTTTGTCCCCGATTCACAACCGCAATTAATCTTAAAACACAGACCAGAACCAAAACTTCGTGACTTGGACTCCTTGGATGCAGAGGGCTCTTTAAATGAATTCTTCTCCGAGGAGATGATCAAGCGCTGGTTTTCACCAGAACAATGGCTAACACTTTACCAGAGACTTGAACTTATTAGAGATTATGACAAGCTTATCCATCTATCTATTCTTATGGAATATATGGTAGATTGGCCCGATGAAGGAGATGATTTTTATAAAGGTTACTTCCAGTGCCAAGACAAGATCAACGATTTATCTAACGACCCCCAAGCCCAACAAGTCTTGCTGAGTCGCTTTTACGAGAAACTCGCTTGGCGTTTACGAAATATGGCAAATCAGCGTAATCCTTGGGGCTTGTCTGCAGCACAATTCATTGAATACAATACGAACGTTAACCAAATGCCCAGTGGCGAAGAATGGGTTTCGGAAATAGCTGGTTTTTCCAGTCAAAGCGAAGTTGGCGCTAAATATACAACAAAAGATTATGCCACAGGTCAATGCCAATTCGAAATTGGTGCCCTCACCAGAAAATACTTCAAAAAGGAATTGGAACTAAGGGACTACGATTCTCTTAAATTCAATGTAGATCACCAATATCAGCTGGATCATTTTTTTGCTCTAGGAGGAGTGACCCTAGATGTTCATGCAGATTACCTCAACACCACCTTAAAAAAAGAACATAGCAACACCTCAATAACTCCTGGCCTTAATTTTATCACTCGTTCGAAAAAATTCGCTAAAAAATCATTTTTAGATTCTCTTACTGGTGCAGCAGTTATCTATTTTGAAAAACGTTACTATCACGGTAGTGAAAGTTTAGATCAAAATAATCGCTCGAAAGATCTTGATGCGATTCATCTTAATGGCCTATTGCTTGGTCAGAAAAAAGTCCCTTACGGAGATATATTCACTTCACTTTCTCTAGCTTTTAGGCAGCAATACTGTGATGCCCGAGATCTTCACTATAGCCTTTATCAGCTAGGTTGGTATATCCAACTCCATAAAGATATCACAACTTATTCTTTAAGCACAAACTATAGCGAGAGAAAACAAGATGATTACCAAAGTTATTACCGCAACGATCGCACCTTCACCTTTAGAAGTCGCTATTCCCGAGAATTAACATGGAAAAACACAACTGCTGAACTCAGCTATCAATTCACAAATCAAAATTCAAACCTGAATTTAATGCCATTTGATGACCACTACCTATCTATGGGATTGACATGGCATTTATGAAAGTCTCACTTATCCTTATTCTCATCGCTCTTTTTGGTGCGAGTCCTCGCTGTGAAGCAGCTCCCAATGTAAGTGTTCGTCAGGGTTCTTGTCATATTCAACATAAAGACTACACCTTAAGGCTCATCAAGAGCCTTATCTTAGTTGATAACACCAAAGTCTTCACAGATAAAAATAGTATCATTGATATCAATCAAGCTCATCATTACTCTATTTCTGCAGAAAGCAATGCTGTTCTTCGCTACACCTTAAAAAACAATCATCTTTTCCATTTCATCAGCGGTACTTTTAGCGTTAAACTCAATCGTAATCTTAAAGTCCTTGTCCCTCATGGAGAAATCACTTTTTTCCCAGGTCGCCATATTGTCAGTATAGGTGAAAATAGACTGACGTTAAAAACAATTGTTGGCGAAAAGGCAACCTTATCCACCCCACATATGGTGCGTTCAACTCGTCCCGGCTGGTCTCTTATCAGTGCTTATACTGGGGGATTTAAACTAGTTAAAGAGGTGGAGTCCAAGTGAAAACTCCCCTTTATAATCTTTACGCCTTCATTATTGCCATCAGTCTTTGTTACGGGGCAAGCACACCTTATTTCGGTGAAGTCTCAAAATTAGAGGGCGATGTCACTTTATATCGCAAACTGCGCCCCACGCCCATTCAAATCGAAAAAGACTTGCTCCATAGAGACCGCATCAAAACAGACACAAACTCCATGGTGCTAATTGGCGTCTACGATGGCACAGAACTTACGGTATCGCCTAAAACCAAAATGACTCTAACCCGGAAAGACATCAAAAAGCATAAAAACATCAATCTACAGTTACTCTCTGGAACCATTAGGTGCAAAGTTAAAACTCTAGGACAAAAAGAATCATTCGTCATTAAAACTCCTTCAGCCGTTGTCGGCGTTAGGGGAACAGATTTCATTACATCTTATTCCATGGAAGATGGCTTAGAAGTCACTGTCTTGGAAGGAAAGGTCGAAATAACCGCACTCAAAGAAATACAGGGTAAAGTCAGAAAACAAACCATTCAACTTAACGATCAAATCCGCATGAATGACAACTTTGAATTTATTGAGAAAAGGAAACTAACACCTAATGATCGCCTAAATATTGAGAAAAATTATAAATTCC
>JADGBV010000358.1 GCA_015231345.1 Planctomycetota bacterium | reverse complement strand
GATCGAAGTCCTTAGTATTTAGCTTGAGGCCTACTTCTCCAGCTCGGTCATTTTGAACTCTTGGTCCTCTTGAGCCAAAGCCGCTATCTGCCAAGTTGAATTGATGACGGACGCCCCAGGGACCGTCTTGGGTGAGTTCTGGGCCTTCGAAATCCATGTGTCTGCTGGCCAAGTTGTCCTTGATGAAGCGTGAGACTGGACTGTCTTTGACGAAGGCCGTGAGTACTTTTACAGGTAGACCCAGGAAAGATGAGACGCTGGCTACATTGCTTTCAGCACTTGTAACCTGCATTTTCAATGTGTCGCTGCAATGAAAAGGTTGTCCATTGACAGGCGTGAGACGAATGCCCATGCTGCTTGGAACAAGCACGGAGTATTTACAGTTGCTTTTTAGTTTTAATGGCATGATTTAGGGGGTGAAGAAAAGCGAAAAGAAAAATATGATATGAACTATAAACTGCTTGGGTATGTGTGAAATTATACCCCTGAAAATGCTGCAAAGCCTCCGTCGACGGGAAGGACTATGCCAGTAACAAAACTGGAGTCTTCATGAATCAGAAACCTGAGGGCGCTTCCTAGTTCTTTGGCTTCACCAAAGCGATGCATGGGCGTATTGTTGATAATTTTTTGGCCTCTTGGAGTTAGGCCTTTGCCGTCCTCGCTCATTAATAGGAAACGATTTTGTTCTGTTAGGAAGAATCCTGGAGCTAAAGCATTGACTCTGATGCCTCTAGGGGCCAAATGAACGCTGAGCCAGCGTGTGAAGTTGTCGATAGCTGCTTTGGCGGCAGAGTAGGCTGCGACCTTTGTAAGGGGCTGAAAAGCTGCCATAGACGATATGTTGACGACACTTCCTCCATTTTCGAGCATGGCTTGTCCGAAAACTTGCGTTGGCAGTAGGGTTCCAATAAAGTTAAGCTCGTTGACGCTTTTAAAGGCATCCATTTCAAGAGTAAAAAATGACCCTTCTGTTTCTTCATGACTGGTCATCTGCTCTAGCGAACTGGTTCCTTTTGGGTGATTTCCACCTGCGCCATTGACGAGAATGTCAATTCTGCCCCATTTTTCCATGATTTGCGCGTAAGCTTTGTTTAGGTCTTCTTTTTGCATGACATCGCAGCCAATGGCTAGAGTTTGCTCTAGGCCTTCTTGATCTAATTTTTCCTTCAGATCCTGCAATTTTTTGAGTGTTCGCCCAAGAAGAACGACTTTATAGCCTTCTTTGAGTAAATATCGGCTTAAAGCAGAGCAAAGAACTCCGGCGGCTCCAGTTATAATGACAACTTTTTCTGTGTGATTCATGTTCTTTTATCGTACTAGTCCATACTATTATATTTGTAGTTTTATTTTGGTCAAGACGTAAATTGAAAAAAATAAACAATATAAATAAGCATTTGACAAAATAGCCGTACTATATTATACTATGAATATTTATAAAAAGGTGCTCGAATGTCTCAAGAATTTATTCATGACGATTTTCTGTTGGAAACAGAATTTGCTAAGACTCTTTATCATGATTACGCCGAAAAAATGCCTATTTATGATTATCACTGCCATCTTCCTCCAGAAGAAATACATTTTAATCAAAGTTGGGAAAATATGTCACAGCTGTGGTTGGGGGGAGATCATTACAAATGGCGAGCCATGCGCACAAATGGAGTGGCTGAAGAATACTGCACAGGAACAGCACCTGATAAAGAAAAATTTATGAAATGGGCAGAAACCATGCCTGCTCTTATTTGCAATCCTTTATACCACTGGACTCATCTAGAGCTTAAAAGGTACTTTGGTGTCGGTGAATTGCTGAACCCTGATACAGCTGAAAATATATGGGACAAATGTAATGAAATGTTGAGTGGCGATGATTTCACTAGCAGGGCTTTGATGACTAGGAGTCAAGTGAAGCTTGTTTGTACAACAGATGACCCCTTAGACTCCTTGTCTCATCATCAGGCTGTGGCAAAGGATTCGAGTTTAAAAGTTAAAGTATTACCAACATGGCGGCCCGATAAGGCTATGGCTGTTCACGATCCTGCATCATATAATGACTATATCAATCTCCTAGAAAAAGCATCTGGCTTGTCTATTGTGAGTTATGAGGACCTTAAAGAGGCCCTTAAAGTGCGACATGACCACTTTCATAATCAGGGTTGCCGGATTTCAGATCATGGCTTGGATACGGCTTATGGGGAGCTTTGTAGCGAAGCTAAGGCAGGGGCTCTCTTTTCTAATATTCGCTCTGGAGGTGAGCTGAGTGTCGAAGAGCAAAGATTGCTAAAAAGTGCTTTGATGGTTTATTTTGGTGAATTAGACTATAATAGAGATTGGACACAACAGCTTCATATGGGAGCTCTTAGAAGTTGTAATAGTAAAATGTTTAAACAAAAAGGCGCAGATATAGGTTTTGATTCAATTGATGATCAGCCTGTGGCGAAAGCCCTTGCAGGTTATTTGGATCAACTCAATGTCCGTAATGCTTTGCCTAGAACGATTCTCTATAATTTAAACCCAAGCGATAATGCTGTGTATGCCACTATGCTAGGAAATTTTCAAGATGGAAGCTGTGCTGGAAAAATCCAATGGGGCAGTGGATGGTGGTTTTTGGATCAGAAAAAAGGCATGGAAGAGCAGATTGAAACCCTTTCAGCTCTTGGCTTACTTAGCCGTTTTGTTGGTATGTTGACTGACAGTCGTAGTTTCTTGTCTTATACTCGCCATGAATACTTTCGCCGAATCTTATGCAATATGTTAGGGCATGAGTGGAAAAAGGGCTTGATTCCAAACGATGAAAAATTACTGGGTCAAATTGTGCAAGATATCAGTTTTAATAATGCTAAAAATTACTTTAAAATAGACTTGTTTGAGTAACATAGTCGGATGTTTGGCGTCAGAATCAACCGGAAACTACTTAAATATGAGCTTATCATAGAAGAAGTTCGTGAAGCGATTCTACAAAAGAAGCTATCCCACGGTGACCTTTTACCCTCCATTTCCAAAGTCAGTGAGGCTTATGGATGTGCGAGGGAGACGGTTGTTAAAAGTTTTAAGATCTTAAAAGAGCAGGGTTTAATTGAATCTTTGCCAAGTAAAGGTTTTTTTGTCTCCAGTGAAAATGTGACAGGTTTAGAGAAGATTTTTCTTCTCCTTAACGATTTAAGCCCTTATATGGAAGTTCTCCATAATGCTTTTGCGAAAGAGCTCGAGGGGAAGGCGCAAGTCGATGTTTTTTTTCATCATAATAATTTTCAGTTATTCCAGCAATTGGTTGTCGACAATAGTAAGCGATATCATAGTTATGTGATTAAACCATTTGCTCACCCTGAATTAGAAGATGTGTTAAAAAAGATCCCTTCCGATGATTTGCTTATTTTAGATAGGCGAGAAAGTGTGAATGACTCGCGTTCCTATATTTGCCAGGAATTCTGTGAGGATTTCTATATGAGTCTTAAAATCGCTTTGCCTCGTATTCGTCGTTATAATCGCCTGAAATTGATCTATGGCCAAGAAACCCGTCACCCAACAGATAGCATCACAGCCTATGAGCGTTTTTGTCAAGATTTCTCTTTGTCCGGTAATTTGATCAATACATTTCAAGCTGATGCATTGGAGAAAGGGGATATTTATATTGTGCTTTCAGATGATGAGCTTGTGAGTGTTTTGAGTCACTGTCAATCTCTAGGTTATGCTTTGGGCAAGGACGTCGGCGTGATTTCTTATAATGAAACCCCTCTTAAGGCCTTTGTCTCTGGTGGTATAACAACCATTTCTGCGGACTATAACCGTATGGGGCAAGAAGCTGCTAAATTTGCTTACGAAAAGAATAAAGTTCAAAAGTTTGAATTCGCCAGTCTTAATATTAGAAACTCTTTATAGTTTATCATGAGGATATATCTTTTATGAGTATATTTGAATTAGGTTCAACTGAGACAGTGATCACAGATGCAGATATGGAGACTTATCTGGATCGTATCTTGAAGAAACTGCTGAAGCCAGGCATGAAGTCTATTCTTTTATTGCCTCCCGATCATACGCGTCTCTATTCAGGTGCTGGGCAGATTACGGCTATGCTCTATAAAATGTTGAGTTCAGACTATGCCGTGGATGTGATGCCGGCGTTGGGGACACATGTTCCCATGGATGAGTCTGAGATTCATATGATGTTCGGTACAG
>JADGBV010000357.1 GCA_015231345.1 Planctomycetota bacterium | reverse complement strand
AATGATTCGCGACATCAAGATGTGGAAGGAAAATAATATCAATGCTGTGCGAACCTGTCACTACCCCGATGTTACACTTTTTTATGAGTTATGCAATGAATATGGCATCTGGGTAATGGATGAAGCCAATGTGGAATGCCACGGGCTTCGTGAATTATCGGGGAAAGCAGAGTGGGTTGAAAGTCATGTGAATCGCATGAAGCGCATGGTTGAGCGTGACAAAAACCAGCCTTCCATAGTAATCTGGTCCTTGGGTAACGAATCGGGCAAAGGTGTTGGCCCAAAAGCGATGTACGATTGGTTGCATAATAAATACCCAGCCCTGCCAATTCACAGCGAATTTAGCAACGAAACTGCCGATATGAGCTCTCGTATGTATGCTGGACCGGAGTGGGATGAGCCAGGAAAAATGAGTGTGTTGTGTGAATACACCCATGCTATGGGTAATAGTAATGGAAACCTAAAAGAGTATTGGGAAGATAATATTTATATCAAAGACAATCATGTTGGTGGCTATGTATGGGACTGGATGGATCAGGGTATTCGTACTAAAGTTCCTGAAGAATATGCCCTAAATATAGGTAAAGGTCCTGTTAAAGAAACCTTTTTCAAGTACGGTGGCTATCACCAGGATAAGTATCATCATGACAAGAATTTCTGCATGAACGGTCTCGTTGCATCTGATTGGACTCCACACCCTGGGCTATTTGCCATCAAATACGCGTATCGAAATATCCATGTAAAGGAAGTCAATGCTGCAAAAGGGATATTTATAATCAAAAGCTGGTACGACTTTAGTAATCTGAGCGAGATTGTTGAGGGAGAATGGCTTATTGAAGAAAACGGTAAAAAGATTGCGGGGGATAAAATTATTGATTTGGATATACCTGCACGCACTGAAAAGCAAATCAGTCTCGCATTACCAGACATTACACCGAAAGTTGGCACAGAGTATTTTGTGACACTACGTTTCACTGCAAAGAAAGAGTACAGTGCATTGGTTACTCCTGGCCACGAACTCGCCTTTGCCCAATTTAAACTTCCTATTGAAACAAAAATTAAAAGAATTAATGCTGCAACTTTTCCCAAACTCACAGCAAAAGAAAACGCTGAGTCTATTGCAATCAAAGGGTTAAACTTTGAAGTGACCTTTGATACAAAAAATGGCACAATGACAAATTACAGTTACAAAGGGAAAACCTTGATCAAAAGAGGTCCGCAGCTTGATCTCTGGCGTGCCTACACAGATAACGATCGAGCCCCTATTGCAAAGGGAAGTTATAATGGGGAGTGGCGTTACGCTGCCAGCAAGCAAATGATTGACAAGGTAAAAGTAGAAAGGCTATCAGAAAATATCATACGTGTTTCTGTGTCGGCAGTGCTCCCTACTGTTAACAGCGCCTATAATGCTGTTTATACGGTCTATGGTAATGGTGAAATTGATGTGGACGTACATATGGATAATAAGAAAGTGCCAACGGGGCTACGTTCGCCTCATCGAGTAGGGACTGAGTTGATAGTTGCTTCCGGACTTGAAAATATAAAGTGGTATGGGCGTGGGCCTAATCCGACTTACGCAGACCGTAAATTCGAACGCATCGGCTTATTTGGCGGCACAGTTGATGAACAATGGGTTGAATATTCACGCCCACAAGCAAATGGGAATAAGACTGATGTGCGCTGGATGACTCTTAGAGATAAGGTGGGTAATGGTTTACTCTTTTTAGCTGAAAACCTTCCTCTTTCTGTCGGTGTTAAGCACTACAGTGACGAGACAATGGAATCCTCAGACTATTCTTTTAAGATGACTCGCTCCGATGATGTTTATGTCAATATTGACTATAAACAGCAAGGCGTGGGGGGGAATACGAGTTGGGGAGCAACGGCCCTGCCTGCGTATCAACTCAAGGAGAAAACCTATATGTATTCATACCGCATTCGACCAATTACAAGTGCACAAGGAGTGGAATCCCTACTAAATTCAGCTGTTGAAGCGAAAATAGTACGCTTCAGCGATCTATCAGAAAAACTCCCCTCTGCCACATTTGACGGGAAATTTTCTGCATCGTCCTCAGCAAAGAACGATAAAGCGCAGAATGCATTTGATGGAAAACTGAATACAAAATGGGTTGCCGCAACCAACAAAGGACCTCAGTGGGTAATGGTCGATATGGGTGAAATTAAAGCACTTAAGGGTATTCAAATCCTTTGGGAAAAGAAAGGTCCATATACTTACAACGTACTCGTTTCTTCTAAGGGGAGCAAATGGAAGAAGGTTGCGTCGAGCAAAAGAAAGGGTAGAACGTTTACTCACAAGTTTAAAGTACAAGCCCGTTATATCAAAATAGAATGCACAAAAACTCAAGGGCGAATGAAAGCTGGCATCGTTGATATCTCAAAGGTATTTTAAGGCGTATAAGGGATGAGAGATTTGAAAATAGTTATGGTTTTTGCTGGCATTACAATAATGCTAGGCCTGCAGGCTGCACCAGTGGAAAAACCAAATATACTATGGCTAACCTGTGAAGATAATAATACTACGTACCTAGGGTGCTATGGCAATGAATTCGCTAAAACTCCCAATATAGATAAACTTGCTTCAGAGGGCTTCCGCTACACAAATGTCTATTCAAATGGCGCTGTATGCTCAGCATCGCGCAGTAGTTGGATTACCGGCATGATTTCATCGTCCACAGGCCTGCTTAATCATCGCTCAGGAAAAGATATCCCAAGTGATGTGAAACTCTATCCGGTAGCCCTCAAAGAGGCTGGTTATTATGTTATCAATGACGTTAAGGATTTCTAACATTGCATAAGAGTTTTCTTTAAGCAGTGCATTAAGCGACGCATAGGCCATTTCTTTCTCACCAAGCTTAACAAGGGACCACGCAGCCATTAAACGAACATTGTGACTTGTATCGTTGAGGAGCCCAAGCAACTTTTGTTTTGCAGGAGCTGCTTTATCGTCGAGCATCATTAAGCCTACCGCCCCCCAGTATCGAACTCCGACATCTGCACTCCCTAAGAACTCAATGAGTTGAGGGACCTTATGGGGGTCATTCATAAGAGCCACATCTGCCACAGTCTGATAGTTTTTGATATCGTACAGTTTTTTATTCCGCAGAACTTCATATACCGTAATCTTATTCTCAGCTGCAATCCTATCGAGTTCTGTTTCTGGCAGAAAGGCAGCATCATAATTCAGGCATTGTTTCTTTTGAAGTTCAGATTTGTACTTAGCAACAATAGTCTTAAATTCAGGGTTCTCAGCCAGATTATTTAGACAGTAAGGGTCTTTATCAGTATCGTAAAACTCATGCTCCGGCTTGATGTTGAAAAAGCGGCTCTGATCTGCATTCGTTCGTCCTGCTTTATATTCTTCCTCCCAAATCCTTTGTGCAGGGATAAGCCACTGGTAGTTCAGGTGCTGTCCACGGGGGACATAGGGAATATAATTCTTTACATATAGAAAACGTTTCGTTCGTATAGCCCGTGCACTTTCTACACGTTCGTCATTTCGACCGCGGAAGCTGAGGTGATATTCTCGCTCCTCATCGGCATCAGGACCCAGAAAGATATCTCCCTGATAGTTAGTTGGCACCTTTCCCCCAGCTAGGGATATCCAGGTAGACGGCATATCAATAAAACTGACGAGACGGTCAACCTTTGTTCCAGGCTTTTCATTTGGCCACAAGTATTTGAATTTCTCTGGGATGCGGATAATAAGTGGGCAGTGAGTTCCGCTATTATACATAAATCGTTTACCTCGTGGCAGTGGACCGCCATGGTCTGAGTTATGAATGACAATTGTGTTTTCAGCCATACCGGAATCTTCCAGCTGCTTCAAGCATTGCCCGATTTCAGTATCCATTCGCGTGATTGATTCATAGTAACTGGTGTAGTTTGCGCGAATGCCCTCCACATCGGGGTGGTATGGTGGAATTTTTACGCGTGCAGGGTCGTGAGTCGAGTATTTGGTTGACATGGCCTGGCTTTCGTGTGATTTAGTAGAATTTATGACCTGAAAGAATGGCTGGTTTTCCTTAAGTGTTTTCCAGTTCAATTTTCTACCATGCCAAGTACTGTTATCATAGTTTGAGATATTGTAATCCTTCTTTCCAGTATTGATAACATAATAACCAGCCTCTTTGAGGGCTACCGGGTAGGGTTT
>JADGBV010000356.1 GCA_015231345.1 Planctomycetota bacterium | reverse complement strand
CAGCTTTTGCAAGATACAGTATGAATATCGTTGTGACTATTTTTATTATAATAGCTTGTGTCCATTATGCGAACATCTTTTTTACAATTAGAAATAGCTTGGTGACATTTGACGCAACTATCTCTTGGGTCGTTGCTATGAGGGTCGTGGCAATCCATACAGCTAATTCCCTCATGAACTCCAGTCGGGGTTTTGTCATCAGATGTTCCGGCTTCGTGCCAACCATTAGGAGCATGGCATTGAGCACAGTTTCTGGCTTTTGGGTCGGAACTTACGTGAACTGGATGATCGCCTTGAAAGAGCTTAAGATGGGGTAATAGTTTAACATCGACATTGTTTTTTTCATGCCTATCGTAAAAACTAAGATTTGGTCTGACTGACTCTCTGTCGTGAAAGATTTTTGTGGGATCAGAATAATCGGGTTTTTGACTCACATTCCCAGCTGTGTGAACTTGGTGGCAGGCCATACAGGGTATTGTAGGGATATCAGCCTGTTTTTTGTCTATGAGCTCCCAAGGACCTTCAGTGTTCATGGGTCCAACTAAGTCCTCGGTTGTTCCTTCGTAGTACATACCATGACAGCGCAGACAATCGTAATTGAGTTGTTCGGTACTGTTGTGTTTTTCGTTCAAAAAGATGTCCTTATACGTGGCTGAATGGCCACCGGATTCCCATTTTGCAAATTCGCTTTCGTGGCAACGCTTACAGTTTTCCATCACCGTAAGAACTTGGTCTTCTTTCATTCTGACTTCATCGGGTTCAATTCGGTCATTGGTCCAGTGAATAAAAAGCATGCGGTTTTTATCCACAATACTGGTGATTCCATCACAAAGGGCCGTTCCATGACATTCGCTACAGTGAAAATCACGGTGGGATGAAATCTTATGTGAATGGACAGCAGGGCTAATCTGGTGGCATGAAGCGCAAGTGTTTATTGGGTCTGCTGTGTTCCACCAATGATAGGTGCGAGCTCCCGTAATGAAGAATACAGAGACGCTAACCACGAGTATGATGAATAGTACTTTTTTCATTTTGCTCACTTGAGTTATGCCTTAAATTTGTTGCCATTTTTCCATTCTTTGGCAATATAATCACCAACTCTGAAACCATTAGCCATAATGGTTAAGGCGGGGTTGAATCCACCATTGGTCACCAAAGGGCTTCCATCTGCGATAAATAAGTTTGATGTTTCATGGACGCGGCAGTATTTATCACATACACTGCTCTGTGGGTCCTTGCCCATTCGGCAGGTTCCTGCTTGATGCACGCCACCACTAAGCCTTTTGTGTTTGTGATGACCTTTACGCCAGGTTTCTACGGCACCCGCTTGTATAAGCCATTCTTCAGCTTTTTTCGATAGAAAGTCTGTTCCTTCAAAATCTCTGGGGTGTCCATGACCAGATAGGCGTGCGACAGGCATGCCCCAAGCATCTTTCACTTTCGGGTCGATATCCACTCTGGCTTTAAAACTTGGAATTTCTTGATAGGGACCCATGACCATACCAAGTCGTTTGTAATTTTTCGCTTGGAATTTTTTATGTTCTAAGCCCCATCTAGGGGATTTTGGAGGGCGAATTTTTGAAAACATATAGGGAAGTCGAGTGAATTCGTTGGCGAGGACTGCTCCTCCAATGATTCCAGGGTTATGGTGATTATAGTCACTAATAGCAACACAGGCGCCTGAACCACGATCATCGAAGGTTTCGTTCTCAAATATCCCTTGAGCTCCACAGTAGGCATGGCCTTGTAGGTTTCTACCGAGCCAGTCGTAACGGTTTCCAATTCCATTTGGGTGATGTTTGGAAGCGGAGTTAAACATAAGCCTGGGCGTTTCGGTAGCTGATGCCGCTAATACAATAACATCTGCTGTTTGTGTCTGTTTTTGCATTTTATCATCGTAATACTCAATACCTGTAAGGTGGCCTTTACTATTTTGAGTGATTTTGACCACTTGGCAGTTGATTCTAAGTTCACAATTACCGGTTGCTATCGCTGCTGGAATAACGGTATTGTGTGAGCCATTTTTCGCATTTACGGGGCAAGCAAAGCCGACGCAAGTTCTCATTTTATAACATTTGGGTCGCCCCTCATATGAGACCGAGTTTCGTAACATTGGGATTGGAAAAGGGTTTAGTCCCATTTTTTTTGCCGTCTTGTGGAGAAGCTTGCCTTCGCGGTTGAGAGGAAATGGAGGCATGGGGAAATCTTTTTTTCTTGGCGGGCCAAAGGGATTTTTGCTATCGTCCCCAGAGACCCCAACCTCCCACTCGGCTTTTTCGTAAAATGGTTCCATGTCCTCATAGGTTATGGGCCAGTCATCAAGAGTGGATCCTTCAACATGGCCATAAGTCGTTTTCATTTTGAAATCTTCTGGCATAAAACGCCAACCCATTGCTCCATAGCTTACAGTCCCAGAACCTACTGTTGCTGCAATATTACCGTAGGCATAGTCGTTGGGTAAGACAATTCTTGATTTGCCATCAGGGCTTACGCGGACCCTTCTGTAACGTTCGTTATCCGGGCCGTGTGCATTGCCTAAAACGCTTGTTCTTTGCGAGATTAATTCGTCATGATCGTGATCGTCCAAGGTGACCCAGCCACCTCTTTCAAAAAGAACCACCGACATTCCGGCTTCGGCTAATTCTTTGGCGGCACAACCTCCACCAGCCCCAGAACCTACTACGATTGCATTAACATGGCCTTTCATGAGTTCTCCTCGTATCGGTTTTGTCCAATAATAAATGGGTAGTCTAAGTCAATCATTCGGTAACTCACATAGTCTTTATTGCCACCGTGCCTAGGGCTACCATAGTAACCTTGCATACAGTGATCGACAAGCATGTTGAAGAATTTCCTATCTTCATTTGGCTCCCAAAAGGCAACTGTATCGGGTTGATCCTTTTGTGCCTTTCTTGATAACTTACCTTTTTCCATCATGGTTAAAAAAGCGTGTTGATCTTTGAATGACATCTCAGAAAAGGATTTTTTGTAAATGAGTTTACAGGATTCTCCTATACTGACGAGGCCCTTACGGTAGGTGCTTTGGTGGACTTTGTTAATCCCCATAAGGTGCTTATCGATAAAATTTCCGACCCCTGCATCCTTGGCTCCAAGCCATTCATCAGTGGGAATGATTTGCTCGAGAATATCTTCTAAGACAAGGCCCTCTTCATCTGTGAAAAACCTCCAAGGTGAGTGTTCTTTATAGCCGAGAAACTTGGGTAGACTCAGTAATCCACCTGTCCCGATAGCAGAAGCTCCAATAACTCCTGCTTGTAAAAACTCAGCTCTTTTAACTTTGTTTTTCATTGAAGACTCCTGATTTTCCTTTACTGTGGCAAAAGTGAATTGTTTAAATGATAGGTGTCTTGATTGTCCTCTGCATCACATGATTGTGTAAAAAATAATATATATTAGCTATTTAGCATTAGTTTAATGCCTTGATTCTTGAAAATATATTAATTTAAGTGATCTTGCATCACACCTTCGTGTGATGATGCAATGTGCAAAACTTCTAAATGATTTGCTCTCTAATGCTTTTAGCGACAGCTCCTGTATTCGTGTCGACATGTAACTTAGCATAGATACTTCTGATATGACTGTTGATGGTATGTATGCTCAAGTGCAGTTCGTGTGCGATTTCTTTTTTGATCAAACCATCGGCCATACACCTTAAAACTTCTATCTCGCGGTCAGATAGTTTATAATCCTTCACAGACTTGGTGGGAGTATGGATATTGGAAAATTGACTTAATACTTTCTTGGCGACTGTCGGGGTCATTGGGGCTCCTCCGTCGATCACTTCTCTTATGACATAGCTTATTTCGTCTTTCAATCCAGATTTTAATAAATACCCCGAGGCTCCAGAGCACATAGCTTTGAAAATTTTATCGGAATCGTCAAAGGCGGTGAGGATAATCGCGGAAGTTTCAGGAGACATTTTTTTGATTTCAGAGAGAGCACTAATGCCATCCATGCCGGGTAATTGCACATCCAGCAAGACTATATTTGGCGCTGGGCTGTTTTTCATTTGATTTAAAAGCAGTTAGCTTGATTCAAAGTTATACTCACAGCACATACCCTCATTAGTATCGATGGCTTTTGCAAGAGCTCTGCGATAGATGTGATTGTCTTCTGCTATCCAGACTCTGATTTCTTCATCGTTATTCATGATATG
>JADGBV010000355.1 GCA_015231345.1 Planctomycetota bacterium | reverse complement strand
AACTCATGAAGAGTGAAAAAAGAAAGCCTAGTAAAAAAATACTGGCTACCCATGCTCCAAAAGCACATAATAAGCGTACAGCCCAATGTTCTTTTTTGAGGTGATTTGAATTTAAGAGTGCGCTGGCTTCATTTGGAGTAGAAAGAAGTTGGTTGTTGCTGGCTAAAGATTCTAGGCTAGGCATGATTATAACTCCTCATTTAATTGTTTGTTTTGTAACTGTTCACGTAACCAGAGTGCTGCCCCCGTGAAAATACCAGTTACAATAAAGAACATCAGCATAAATCCTCCTTCGTTATCTAAAACTTCTAGAAGTCCTCGACCTATAAGGGTTGTCAGGAGTGTGCTGAGCGATAGGGCAATTAGAATAAGACTGAAAGATTCTTTGTGCTTTAACCATTTTATGCAGTAACTCCATAAGCACCAGGAGACTAAGGCTAAATAAGAAAGCATGTGGCTGCTCTGGATATGATCAATTTCAATAATGCTAGCAAAGACTGAGGATGATATAATTATACAGCTTGTGAAAGTCATGAGTTTATTTCCATAAGTATTGCTAAGCCAGTTTGGTTTCTTGAGATTGAACCGGTGAAATATTTCATCATCACTTAGTACCATAAGCATAGAAGGAAGGAGGGCGATAATGAGACTTATAGCCTCCCAGTTATGCCACGGGCTAGACTCTAAAGTGGTGTTTGCCCAAAGGACGATACCTGTTTCAGCGATGATGGCCCACACTAACCATAATTCTTGATTGTGGCTAATGCAAACCCATGGCGTGATGAGAACAGCCCAGCCTATGAATAGTTGCCAAGGGTCAGCTCCTGTTTGGTATATTTGCCCGAAGACGGCCATAAATACTCCAACAAGAATAGCCGCACTTAGAAGTAATACTTTGCCCAGTAGGGAGTGAATTCCTTTGAGTTCTGACCCAAGCCATGAAAGAGTTATTCCTGATCCTAATAACGTTAGTTTATGCCAGGGTTCGAGATTTTGCCAATTCCATGCAAAAAAGAAGAGAATTCCTGTAAGCATAAGTGAAGTGCCGAAGAACAAACTGAGCTTTCCAGCTTTAAGGGGCCAATTATCTGGAAGCAAATTCGCTACCGTGCACTGGTCATCAGAATATTCTTTAAGAATGCCTTCGGATTTGAGAAGGCTTAGGTCTGCTGAAGAGAGTTGTGTGTCAAGGTTTCTGATCATATGAGAGCAGGTTGTAGGTTTGTTGTTGAATGATACTTTAGCATCGGCAAGCTCTATGCCAGAAAATAATTCATATGAGGATTTGCTCAGTAGAAGCATCAGCTCAATTTGTTTAGGGGGTGTGAGTTGTAATTTTAGCATTTTTTGCAGTATAATGCAAAAAATGTACAAGTGCCAGGTCTTTTCTGCGGAATGCATGATTCTCTCAGAAATATTTGAAATTTAAACTTGACCCTACGACATCCGTCGTTAAAATATCACAAGTGTAGTATTTATAAATTTAGTCATAGGGAATAATTTGCAGGATTTATCACCTTCTCAATTCGAAATCATGAACTTTATATGGGAGTCCCCGGAAGGGGTAACTATTCCCGATGTCTTAGCTCATATTAACTCTAACCGAAAAGATAAGTTAAAGAGATCTACGGTACAAGTACAGATGAATCGGCTTGAAGATAAAGGCTGGATTTCTCACAGGAAAATTGGCAACACATATTTATTTAAATCCGTAGAAAAAAGAAGCAAAGCTTTGGCAAAAGTGACTCAAGATATGAAGTCTCGTGTTTTTGGAGGCTCCATCAAAGAATTGGTCAAATGCCTTTTTGATCACTCGTCTAACACCGAAAGTGAAATCACAGAAGTAGAGAATCTGTTAAAGGAATACAAAAAAGGCCGGAGCTAATTCATGATGATCTACTTGCTACAGTATCTGCTGAGTTCTCCCATTTTCCTTATTCTATTCTACTCACTGCTTCTTTCGTTTATGGGCTGTGTTTTTTGTCGAGTATGCATAAAAAAGTCTGCTCCTTTTAGAAGCTTAATAAGCATGGCATTTCTACTTGCCCTGGTCTGCCTTCCTGCCTTATTAATAGTAAATAGCCAGTTGAATATTTCCTGGATTCAATATGCATTTAGTTCATCCAGCAATGAAGTTACTTTAAATAATACTAACAAGCAAAATAGAGTGGAATATCATCACGGGACCGCCAAAGGAACTCAATATCCTAATGGTTCACCAGGTCAGAACACTCAAGAAAGCAAACCATCTGTTAGCAAAGAGACGTTTGAGAACGTGATCATATGGATATGGATAATGGGAATTATCATTATGCTATGCAAGCTACTCTACGGGTTATCTTTCCTTATGGGGTTCAGAAGTGGACTTAAGGAAATAGAAGGGGTGAAAGTTGACGATCTATTGCTTCAGGCAAAAGATCACTATAAGCTTAAGAGGACTCCTGAGCTTTTTGAATCTAGCAAGGTCGATTCACCTCTGACTTTGGGCTTGGCCAATCCCTGTATCGTCCTTCCTGTAGAGCTATATACCAAAATTAGCGAAGATGAATTGAGGTCTATTATTTATCATGAATTAGCTCATATACATCATAAAGATAATCTTTTAGCTTTGTTTCAGCATTTTGTTTTGGCAATTCACTGGTGGAACCCTGCAGTAAAAGGGATAAGTCGCGAATTATCCATTACTCGGGAGGATATTTGTGATAATCACGCCATACTTCAATTCGAGGATCGTAATACTTATGCGGAATGCTTACTTCATTTAGCTAAAAAGACATCCTTGACTAGTCGTCTTACAGCAACCTTAGGAATGGCATGTTCGCATATGCCACTTAAGCAAAGAATCACTAACATTTTTTCAAAGGAAAGAAATATGGGTACAACTAGTAAAAAGGGAATATCAGCAATAATCATTTGTGGAACAATCATGATGATGGGTGGGCTTTCGGTTTTTCAGTCTTTTGCTCAAAACTCAACTGAAGCTGAGTTGAAGCACTCAGGAAATAAGCCAATACATGATTCAATTGACCCTAGCACACTAAAGAGAGGAGGTGTTACCAGAGCTGACAGTAATAAGAGTAGAAGCTCCATCCAAAATGCTGATGACATAAACGCCTTTGGACTGGCTATTAAAAAAGTACTAGAAGTTGAATGTGATAAGGGTAAGATTAAAGAACTATTTGCTGCCGACAGCCAGCTCACTCCTGAAAGAGTGCTTACTATGCTTGGTAAACGAAATTTATCGGCTTGGAGCCTTATGCCGACGCCAACACAGAAAGAACTTTATAAAATGGGTTATGACGTGGAAACTTCAGGTGATAATGTTGGTGCAGTAGATCCAGAATTATTATTCGAATATATGTATAAGCATCACTCTCTCTTTAACCACCATAAATTACTATGGTGCGATATCAACGCTAACTTGGCAGAAGGAGAATTTGAGTTCAACGGAATATTTGGTCGTGGCAAATGCTTTTTCAAGGCAAAACGAAAAGATAAGGGATGGGAGATTGATTGGTTGGGAGTACCCAAAAAAGGCTCAAATAAATTTGAGGATGCTTATCTAGTTTTTTACCTATAAAATCATAGGGAAATTATTTTAGAATATTTTTGCTAATTGATAATCCATTTAGGCCTACCCTCTTTAGGTCAATAAGGGTATTTGCCTAGGCTCTATATATTGCGCTGATAACTTAAGAGTTATAACTGGGTAGTTAAGATGCAAGGACTACATTAATTGCGAGGGCATAAGTGAAGCAGACAATCATTATTGCTAGAATTTAAATAATTATGCCTATTGATCTGTGAAAAGGGAGACAAAAATGAATTTGATATCTTTTATTTAACTCACTTATTTGAATTTTATTTTTATTGTCCACTATAACCATATTTTATCGTTCTAATATGTGAGTTTAACCATGTCATGCGAAATCGATACATATTGCGATACAACCGTAGGTAAGTTTATGAATATTTTTCAAAAATTAGCGAGTGCCGTAATTGCGCTCTCCTTTTTGGTTACGGGCCATGCTCAGGAACAAAATGATTGGGAGAATCCTACGATTACCCAGATAAATAAGGAACCGGCGCATGCCACTTTTGTTCCTTTTGCTTCCATAGCTCGTGCCAGTATGGATAAGGCCCAATCTCCTTTTTGCAAAAGCCTAAATGGAAGATGGAAGTTT
>JADGBV010000354.1 GCA_015231345.1 Planctomycetota bacterium | reverse complement strand
TTAGTATTTTCGGCGAAATAAAGGGAATGGGGACCTGAATAGTTACGATTTTTTTTATTAAGCCAGCGGTAGCCTGTTTTCCGGCATGATGAAGTTGTTCATTCTCCTCTATTTTCCATACACTTAGCAGCGTTCAACTCATTGGAAGTTATCCAGTATAGACCACTTGTTCCCAGAACTCACAAAACTGCAACTACCCAAGAGAGATAATGAACATTATTGGCCGTTCAAGCCTATACTATGGGCTTGAATCAACTGTTCGTAGTTTCTCTAAAAAAGTGCTCCGTCCCCGGTTTACCCACTGCAATCATTAACGATCAGATCGCGTCTTTATTTAATCTCGTATGTATCTCCTTTGAATTAGCAATATTTTACAATCACTTTATCTCGATAGCCCCCATGTCCGGCAGACCTTTAACTGGGTTGCCAAGAATATCCTTCTCAACCTTGAGGCCGAGTTTTAATCCCACGCTGTCACCTGGGAGTGTATCTATCTCAATCCCCTTATCTTTAATCAGAACTTCTGCTGCAGGAATATAGTCAGAGATCTTCATCCCTCCGGATTTTTTAAACTTGGGGTCTCCATACACTGGGGCGCTATCCTTTTCCAGACAATCAACCGGCCATCGGTCTGCCTTCAGGTACAGGTTGTTTTTAAAAATAAGATTCTTCACAGGGTTAGCTGAAGCAGTTGCAGGAACTTTCTTTTTCTTCTTTTTCCATTTCTGCAGGTTATTCTGATCTCCTCCAACGTTGCGAATCTTTCCTTCTGTACAAATGATGTTGTTGGCAATCAGCACTCCCTTTGCTCCAGAAAAAAATGAGACCTTAGCCTCCACATTAGCTTTTGTGTAAATTGTATTGTTATAAATATAGGAATTGTACGGTCCGTGTTTAGCATCATCTTTCCCGACAAATCCACTCAACCAAAGAATTTTGCCTTCCTGACTATGCGCACCTGCCTTTTTTATGCGATATCCGTCATTTACACTCACATTATAGCGGTAGGAGCAATTGTGGTTGTTACCAAGAATTTCGACAAAACCTCCAGCATTATTTGCACTGAAGTTATACTGAAACACAACGTTTTTACAATTAAAGTCGATGTGAGCTCCAGCAGAGTCAGCCGGACCATTCGCATTTATAAAGTAATTGTTTTCAATAAGTACAGTGTCAACCCCCCATGTCCAGAGTCCACTTCCACGGCCCCACTTACGGGAATCGCTAGGACTACCTGACTTATTAACATAATTCTCGCTTATATGCCCGTTAACAACACCGCCAATCTGCACCCCAGGGCCACCAACGTTGAGTACTTTATTGCGGTACACCTTAACATTCTTAATCCCCTTAGCAGGAGTAGTAAATTTTATACCAGTATGAGCTATATTTTCAATGGTGCAATCCGAAATAACAATCCCATTTAGCTGAGCACCTTTTGCTGCATTTATAAAACGAATTCCCCAGCCATATGCTCCTGTTCCATTAGCAGTCCGCACCTCATCTGAGTCACGTGTGAACCCTTCATCATTAAAGAACACATCTTCAATATGAAGATTTTTGAGAGTAACATCCTCATAGGTTTTCATATTCGTCTGCTTCACCAAAACTCCACAGCGCATCAATGGTTTCACCGTCCCACTTTGCTTATTCGAAGCTTTCTGCCACTTCTTAACAGGATTTTTGGCCACCTGTTTAACTCCACCTCCATTAGCTGAAATAATTAAATCACGGACAACGATATGGCTGCAGTTATTCAAATATATTCCATTTAAATAACCATTGGCATCAATTTTCGCAGGCTTTGCTGGGTTAGAGCTTTTTATAACAATGGGATTATCCACAGAACCTTTTTGGTTGATTAAAGCCAACTCTCCAAAGTGAGTCTGCGAGCTCTTGAGAATAATTGTATCTCCCGGACTAAATGACACAGTGCGTATATTTCTAAAACTTTCCCAGGCTTCAGATGGGGATGCCCCTGAGTTACCGTCATTTCCATTTGCATCCAGATAGTAGTTAGCAGCTTGAGAGTTAAATGAAGCGAGTAACAAGCATCCGATAGATATAAAGAGTTTCCTTACCATGGGTCATCATCCTTTTGTTATAGCAACTAAAAACATATTGTAGTCATTAGAGGCATACTATGTATGCAGATTATCAAGCTGAGCAATCTTAGCTCTTCTAAAGTCAATCATTTAATGAGTCAAAAGCTCTAAAGAATTATACTCTTTAAGCATCAGAATCTGATTGGGAAGTAAAGCTTCTCTGAATATATAGACCTCATCAATCAGTCCTTGAAACATAAAGTCAGGATTATTGTAATGAGTTATATTCTGACCTATGACTAAAGAAGATGAATCTCCAGTATTGACCTCTTGACGCTTAACTTTTCTCATCATTTCCAGTTTACCGTCTACGTAGAGGCGCACATGGGTACGGACATCGGCATTTTCCCCTCCTAAATAGACTGCGCCTACATGGTGCCATCGGCCATCCCTGAGGTCTGTTGAACCAATGACATAGCCATGGCCTAAACTTACCCTAAAGGCCCCGCTAGTATCAAGCATGACTTGCCATTTTTGGGAAGACTCATCACTTCCCCAAGCTACTAAAGAGGCTGGCTTTCCAAATTTAGATCCAGGCAGCACTCGCAGCCACAAACTAACGGTTCTAGGCTTGGCCCCCGAAACCCCGCGGTATTGCGTTTGAACCCAGAAGTTTCCATTTAAATGTAATGCTTTACCGTGAATCCCATTTAGCCAAGGCTGAAACAAAGAGTCTCCTTTTTGACGATGAATAAAACTTCCTCTATAATCTCCAATAGCACTTCCTTTTTCTTCTAAATTCCCCTCAAAACTATAATGGACATATTCGGATTTGGCAGGGGAAGGAACATTAAAGGAGCGGTTGAAACTTTCTGAAGGGTACTCTTTTTCGTCGACAAATTCAAAATGATCTTCAGATGCGACGACTGAGCCCCCAGCTTTAACGATTCTTTCCGTATCACTAAGGTTATTGGGTGCCGCAAAAACACTTCCCTCAAATACATGCAAAGTATCTGCATCTTCACCCACTTCCACCCCAAATGAAGTTCCTTGATCATTGATACTCATTCGCTCTGTCGTCAGTAAAAAGCCACTGGCTGGAGGGGGAACGCGAACAGAAACTTTTCCGGTTTTCAAAGAGACCCGCATTGCCGAATCTAAACTTAGCTTAGCTGGGCCTGTTACAATAATCTCTGCCCCAGAATCTAGCATCAGATGAACATTTCCTCTTTGATTATTAAACTCACCTGGCCAAAGGAAAACCCCATTAGAAACATTCTTGTTATTACTATGAATAACCCGAGCCACAGGCCCCACGAGGCTTTCTTCAGTATATGATACCTTCATTGGGAAGTAAAGCGCTAAACCTAGTACGCATGCAATTAACGCTGCGGCTGCCATAAAATAGACTATAGTTGGACTTATATTTTTACGAATAACGGGATGTGCTTCAGGAGCGACTAATTGCCTAGCTTGTTTAAGAGGTAAATCTTCTGAAGGATTTCCCTCAGGAGCAACTAAGCCTCCAAAAGAGGCCTGAAGCATACCTTCTAAACGACACTGCTGGAGGTATTCCTCTCGCAATAAAGGATCTTTTGCTATAGCTTCAGACAAAGTCTGATTTTCTTCTGGCAAAAGCTGCCCTTCTAATGCCTTTATGATCAGTTCTTGTACATTTTTGCTCATCAGGCTTGAAGTGCTTTAAGCTGCATGCAATTATATAGAGACTTACGAATTCTGTATATAGTCGTTGTTATGGCAGTTTCTTTTTTCTCCATTTTCTTTGCCACTTCGCGAATACTTAAACCATCCATATATCTTTTACTTATAAGTTCAAGCTGAAATTCGGGCAATTTATTTAAACATGTCTGAAGAGCTTCGAATTCATTATCCTTATCCATGTTCGTCGATTCACAAACTAATTCTTCAAAAACACTTTCATCAAAGACCAGTTTCTCTCGCCGTTGTTTTTGCCTGAACGCCATAGCCTGTAAGGAGGCTACCCTAAAAGACCATGCTTTAAAACTCGTTCCCGGCTGAAACTCCGACGATTTTCGACAAAGAACAAGATTGGTTTCTTGGAGAACTTCATTAGCTTGATCGGGATTTCCCAATATGCTTAGTAAAAAGCCATAAAGACGACCTTGAT
>JADGBV010000353.1 GCA_015231345.1 Planctomycetota bacterium | reverse complement strand
CTCGCGAAGTTTATATTCTTCGAGGACTTGCCTGACCTCGGAGCTATACTTGATATAGGGAGCTCTGAAGAGTGTGGGTGTAGCTCCCGTTGCATTAATAACCTCTTGTTGGGTTCGCTCAACCTCACTACGGATTTCTTTTAGGCTGAGTTCTGCAAGATTTGCGTGAGTATAGCTGTGATTAGCAACTTCGCTACCTTCAGTGACGATTTGTTTCGTCACTTTCGGTTGCGTCTTCACTCGTTTTCCCAATACGAAAAATGTGGCTTTCGCATCGTGCTTTTTTAGGATGTTAAGAATTTGGGGTACGTTGTGGAGGGGGCCATCATCGAAGGTTAATGAAACCAGCTTGGTATCGATGGTAACCCGACCGATACCTTTCTTTGATTCTGCTGCAATCATGGGGTTGCCCATTAAAATGAGGAGTAATAAGGCTGTGAAGTGAGTGGAAAGATTTTTTTTCATGTGATTCATACTCTTAATATATAAGCCGTCGTCTTTTTAGAATTCTATGTTGATGAGTGGGGCCTTCAAGGGCACCTGCCGTGCCTAGAGTTTATGTAAAAACTCGTCCTCTGCTTTAGCCATATCCTTCTTAAAGGGATCTGTCATTTTGTGGCCGGAAAGGGGGGCGGTGACTAAGCGCTTGGGGCCGCCGTAGATGTTGTAAGCGGCAAGCACATTAAAGGGAGGGCAAGTGGAGTCAACGAGTCCACAACCGATAACAGCTGGCACCTTAGCCCGGGCAGCAAAATGCACGGCGTCAAAATAACGACTTGTTTCCCAAGTGTCAATGTCTGATCGATTGGGGTTGAGGTTGGGCCAGCTCATATGACGCCCAAGGGCAGTGGCGGTGTGATCGCACATTGCTGGAATTGAGGCTGATACGGCAGTGATGCGAGAGTCAAGTCCAGCTGCGACAAGGGCTTGCCCCCCGCCTTGGCTTGCTCCAAAAACTGTCATATCTGTGCCGTTCCAAATCGGATTGTCGCATAGAATATCGAGGCCACGTATGATACGCAGGTACATGCCAAGAAAATAGGAGGTGTCGCGGTTCTTGCTGCCGATTTTGTGATAGTTCTTGAGCCGGTTCTCTTTCAACTCATTATAATACTTTTTGCTTTCCAGCCAAGTAATACCATGTGGCTGAATATGGAAAGATACGTACCCAGCCCGAGCACATTTTGGAATGAGCCATTTCGGTCCATTCTCAGACCCGTAAACGCCTGCCCAGTAAACTCCAAGTTTGGCAGGTAAGCTTTTTGGCTTGGCTCCTTCTGGGTAAGCTAATATGCCTACCACTGGCGTGTCGCCCCAAGCTTGGATCGTCAATTGCTCCAAATGAAGTCCTTTTGTAAGATATTCCTCCCAATTTTTTACGGGTTCTCGTTTGAGGATTTTGGCAGGGATTTTGGCGAGTGCTGCTTTTTTGTCTGCCCAGAATGTATCGAAATCATCGGGAGCTGGTAGGCTGGGGCTGATGGCGGGAGCGTTAAACACGACGCCAATGGAAGCCTTATCATTGTCACTGAGCTGAGCCCTAACCATGATGTGCCCATCACCACTTAGTTGCAGCGTACCCTTGCCGTCAATGAGGGGTAGGGTCTGAGCTCTTTTGTTGGCGTAAATACCATCAGTGATTTCCAGATTGATTTTACTGGGAACTTCCCCTTGAGTGTCACTAACTATGCAGGTGATTGTGGCCTTGCTATCTGCTTCGTAGAGTCCATCTGCTTGATCACACTTCAAAGATATTTTGCCTAGGGCTGAAAGGTGAAGTAGAAGGATGAAAGCGAAGGGTAGGCCTCGGCGTATCATGAGCATTGCTTTGGGGTGTAGGCTAGGTTGTATCATTTTATCGATTGGGATTCCTTAGTGAATGTTATCATTTTATTGCAATAACAAAGATATTCAATGGCATGATTTGTTATTTTTATTGGTATATTCTTTCGATTTTAATTGTTGATGATAATATTTTGGAAACTTATTGACTGCTAATAAAGGATTCTAAAGGCTGCATGGTCTTATCTCCATGATTAAGGGCAAGTGAACTTCCTTGCAAGAATGTGCCTATGTAAATAGTCGTTAATACCATTGAATCCTATTTTTCGCTCATTAGACTTTAAGCATATGTTAATAATCAAATTTCTTCACTAAAGCCTTTACTTTGCAACTGATTTATCTAAAACCACTAATGAAAAAAGCCACACTCATATTACTTTATGCCTATATTTATCTATCTCCATCCCTATGGGCTGTAGAGTCGATGAATGTACTCTTTATTTCAGTTGATGATTTGCGGCCGAATGTCGGTCGAGAAGGAGGGGGTTATGCTATCACTCCAAATATTGATCAAATTGAGGCTGAGGGGCTTCGGTTTAACCGCGCATATTGTCAGTATCCTGTGTGTGGGCCTTCACGGGCATCAACGATGACAGGTTTATTGCCTGATAGCTCGGGTGTATACGGCTTTGAAAATTCGGACTCAAAAGTGGGTGATATTACAATTCTTCCACAGTTACTTAAGAATCATGGATATGCCACGGGGCGTTTTGGAAAAGTTTTCAATAACCCACACGACTTCAAAGAAGCATGGGATGAATGGCCAATTCGTCAGCATGAAGAGGGTTTTACCTGGAGATCCATGCATTTTGTTGTGAAAAAGCATAAAATAATGAGTGAGCCCTCCATGACTAATCAAAGTGAGACTGGAGATGTCTCTGAAGGCAAGGGGCAAATAGGCCGTGGGCCATCGGTGGAAAGAGTCGATTACCCGGATGAGGTTTTTATCGATGATGAAATTGCCCGACAAGCTATGGATTTTATGAAGCGGAAAAAAACAGATCCCTTTTTCTTAGCTGTAGGGTTTTGCCGCCCACACCTTCCTTTTTCTGCTCCGGAGCGTTTCTGGGCGATGTATGATGAAAAAGATGTTCCGTTGGCAACAAACCCTTTTCTTCCTGCTCGCACCGAGGACTTTATGGCGAATAACTGGGAGGAGATGCGAGCCTATTGTGATATCCCGAATGAAGGGCCGCTGAGCTTGGAGAAGGAGCGTGAGCTGATTCAAGGTTACTATGCCACTGTGAGCTGGGTGGATTATCAGATTGGTCGTCTTCTGAAAACACTGGAAGAACTTAAATTACGTGAAAAGACCATCCTAGTGTTTTGGAGCGACCATGGCTTTCATCTTGGCGAAAATGGAACTTGGGCTAAACATGTGAATTGGGAGAAAACGAACAGAGTTCCAATTTTAATCTCTGTGCCTGGAATGAAGCATAGGGGAACCCAATCGGAACAGCTGGTTGAATTGTTGGATTTATTTCCCACAGTCACTGACTTGGTTGGTTTGGAAGCTCCAGATCATGTGGATGGACGTTCGCTGGTGCCACTGCTTGAAAATCCGGAGCGGCCGTGGGCTGAGGCTGCCCTGAGCCAATATAAGCGGGGTGATAAAATGTCTTATTCTATTCGTACAAAGCGTTACCGCTACAGCGAATGGCGAAAGTTCAATGCAACTGGAAAGGAAATTCTTGGTCGGGAGCTATACGATTTAGAGCGGGATCCAGATGCTAATGTTAACCTAGCATCAGATACTGGGCTTAAGCATGTTTTGATTGAGCACGCGCGAATACTTGAGCGGCAAGTCGCACGAGCGGTGCCACGAAAGTGACTTTAGGGGCAATAGCAGCATAACATAACTTAATCAATAGAGACTAAGCCTTACATGTTTACAAGTCACATAGAACCGAAACTTAATTTATAGGGAGCTATTTATCACGAGGCTATCAATTCAAAAGGTTAATAGCGAGTTGTGACGGCGCTTGCCTCATCTGTTGAAAAGGCTCGGTTCCATAGGACAATAGAACGAATGATCCCGTTGAGTTCTGCACCGCCATTATAATCATTGCCCACAGTCCAAATATTTGAATTATCCCCTGATGCAAAAGACCCATTGTAATTGAGTGGAGTATCATGAATGACTTCAGTTGAGTTTGCATAGACATAACAGTCTCCAGCGCCATCTGTACTTACAGTCATGAGTGTTAGATAAGGTGTTGCTGCTGAAGGAGCCGATGCTGAGGTAGCGCTATCAACTGCAGTGGCCGAATCTTTTAAAGAATAGGCCCACTTTTTGTTTCCATAATCAGTCATTTGCAAGACAAAATTAGCCCACTGTTTGTACATTATGCAAA
>JADGBV010000352.1 GCA_015231345.1 Planctomycetota bacterium | reverse complement strand
CAGCAGATACGCCAAACTCTTCTTCCAAAGCTTTTACAAGCTCAGATAATTCCATAACTGTCAGTGTTTTGACATCTTCAATGATTTTTGTTAACTTCTCGTCCATTATATTCTCCTTTAAATGATCAGACAAACTTAAGCAGCTTCTTTTTCTTTTTTCTCTTTAATTGCATTTAGGGCTACGGCCAACCCTTTGATGTTTCCGTTAAGAACGGTAACAAAACCGCGTAGCGGTGCGGCAACAACATTGACAAACATGCCAACGAGTTGATCTTTAGATGGCAGTTTACTTAGAGTTGCAACGTCAGCAGCTGAAATAACAGCTCCGTCAACGATGCCTCCAAGAGCTTCGCCCTTTTTGTTCTTCTTTGCGAAATCGGCAGCGACTTTGGCCAAAGCCACAGCGTCTTCACCACACAAGGCAACAACTTGCCCTTTAAGAATGGCTTCGGTCGCCTCGTAACCGAGGTCTTTTAAAACTATACTTGAAATGGAGTTTTTTACAACTCGTGCTGTACCACCAACTTTAGTAGCTTCATCACGAATTGCAACTGCATCCGCCTGAACAAATGATTGATAGTCAATAAAAATGACAGCAGTAGAAGACTCAAATACATTACGAGTCTCTTTGTATATTAGTTGATTGAGTATGCTTGGCATCTGATAATCCTCTATTAAACGGCTAGCCTGATTCCAGGGCCCATGGTGGAAGTAAGACTGATAGTAGCAATCAAATTCCCCTTGACTCCAGATGGTTTTACCGACTGAATATGTTTTACAAAAGCATTGAGGTTCTCGGCGATTTTACCCGCATCAAAAGAAACCTTACCAATATTAAAATGAACATTGCCACCAGAGTCATTTTTATACTCTTGACGCCCTGAAGCGAATTCTTTGATCGCTTTCACTGGGTCAGGCACTACTGTGCCAGCTTTTGGGGAAGGCATTAGACCTTTAGGACCTAATACGCGGCCTAATTGACCAACAACCCTCATCATTTTTGGTTCAGCAATAACAACGTCGAAGTCGAACCAGGCTTCATTTTTAATTTTATCAGCAAGCTCTTTGCCACCTGCCATAGTCGCGCCAGCTTCTTTTGCTGCATCAACTAAAGAATCATCAACAAAGGCCACAACTCGAATTTCTTTTCCTATGCCATTAGGCACACTAAAAGAACCCCTAACCGCTTGATCAGCTTGCTTAGGGTCGATGTTCAATTTGACGGCAATCTCAACCGCTTCATCAAACTTTGCTTTAGGAAATGATTGCAATACTTTAATCGCATCATCCACTTCATAGTTTTTTTCCGAGTCTACTTTTGTAAGAGCCTCAGTGTATCTTTTACTTGGTTTATTACTCATTATCTAACCCCTTACGCGTCTACGGTGACACCCATATTCCTGGCTGTTCCGGCAATAATATTTTTAGCCGCTTCCAAGTCATTAGTGTTTAAATCAGGCATTTTCGCTTTCGCCAACTCTTCGAGTTGCTCAGTACTCAAGTTGCCTACATTTTCAGTGGCACCTCTCTGAGAGCCTTTAGCTATACCTAAGGCTTCTTTTATCAGTGCTGATGCTGGAGGCTGCTTAACGACGAACTCAAAAGAGCGATCGCTAAATACAGTAATCTCAACAGGAAGTAGTTTTCCTGCACGATCTCCAGTAGCATCATTGAATCTTTTTACGAATTCACCGATGTTTACTCCATGTTGACCTAATGCAGGTCCAACGGGAGGAGCAGGGGTACATTTTCCACCAACAACCTGGAGCTTAATAAGACCTGTTACTTCCTTAGCCATTATAACTTCTCTACCTGATAATATTCAAGTTCAACGGGTGTGTGACGTCCAAAGATAAGCACCATTAATTTCATCGTACCTTTCATTGGATCTATTTCTTCAACTACACCCTCAAAATTCTCAAAGGGTCCTTCTTTAACCTTGACTGTTTCGCCAACATCAAAAAGAACTTTTGGTTTAGGACGATCTTGCTGCTCTTCTAGCTCAGCCATGATACGCTCTACTTCATGATCCTCCATAGCAATTGGAGTGCGGGAATCAGTTCCCACAAATCCACTTACTCCTTGAGTTTCAAGAACGAGCATACGCGTTTGATCATCCACTAACATTTCAATAAATACATAACCAGAATAAATTTTTCTGGTTTGAATAATTTTCTTGCCGTGACGGATTTCAGATACCTGTTCAGTAGGTATCATCACACGTCCGACTTTATCTTCCAGAGCCATTTTTTTGGCTCCTTCCAATAGCATTGCTTTAACTTTCGTCTCAGCTTCTATGTGCGTTTTAACGGCATACCAGCCCATTATGCTCATATTATCACTCCTCGTAGCCAGTTGAGACAAATATCAACGACAAATAGGAAGGCTAATAGAATTAACATAACAACCACACACTGTACGGTAGATGTTTTCACTGTAGCCCATACAGGCCAAGTGACTTTCCTTGTTTCGATTTCTACTTCGATTGCAAAGTCAGATGATTTCTGATGTATAAACATCGCAAAGAAACCACCAAGCATAAAAACAGCCAGTATCAGTAACGCACCAATCCCCACAGGGGACAGTGGCCCACTACCATCAACTTTATAAAAAGAGTAGAACGAGTAAGCGATATAAGCCCCCACTGCTGTGGTGACACCTACTCCTACACTTCTTGCAAAGCGTGCATCTGACTGTTTGTATAGCAAAATCTACCTTATATTAGCAGGCCAGGAGGGACTCGAACCCCCAACATTCGGATTTGGAATCCGACGCTCTACCAGATTGGAGCTACTAGCCTTCATCCCTGAATCCTATTTCTTTTTCTTCTCGGAATGCACTATATGTTCGTTGCACCATTTACAAAACTTCTTAATATGAAGCTTGCCTTCTTTTTTCAGGTCCCTACTAGTCATATAGTTGCGACGTTTGCACTTATCACAAACAAGTGCCACATCATCTCTCATTTTCGCCATGTTTTTCTCCTAAACCTGACGATAACTATTCGACGATTTTGGTAACAACACCAGAACCAACAGTACGGCCACCTTCACGGATAGCAAAGCGCAAGCCTTCTTCCATAGCGATTGGCACCATTAGTTCGATTGACAAGTCAACGTTGTCTCCAGGCATAACCATTTCACGGCCACCCAAGATTTCAGCTGCACCTGTTACGTCAGTTGTTCTGAAATAGAACTGAGGACGGTATCCAGTAAAGAAAGGCTTGTGACGGCCACCCTCTTCTTTAGTCAAGCAGTATACAGAAGCTTCGAATTTTTTGTGAGGTGTGATAGAACCTGGCTTACAAAGAACCATACCACGAACCAAGTCTTTTTTATCGATACCACGAACAAGAAGACCAACGTTGTCACCAGCTGTACCAGCGTCCAATTCTTTATTGAACATTTCCACACCTGTACAAGTTGTCTTGCCAGTTTCTTCACGCATACCAACGATTTCCATTTCTTCACCAACTTTGATTCCGCCTCTTTCGATACGACCAGTACCAACAGTACCACGGCCTTTGATTGAGAATACGTCCTCAATTGGCATCAAGAATGGGTTATCAACGTCACGAGCAGGCTCTTTGATGTATTCGTCTACAGAATCCATAAGTTCCCAGATTGCAGCAGCTTCAGCGTCGTCACGAGAACCATTAGATTGCATAGCGTTAAGCGCAGAACCTTTGATGATTGGAGTGTCGTCACCTGGGAATTCGTATTGACTCAATAGGTCACGAAGTTCCATTTCAACTAGCTCTAACATTTCTTCCTTGTCTTCGTCGTCCAATTGGTCAACTTTATTCAAGAAAACAACGATAGCGGGGACACCAACCTGACGTGCAAGAAGGATGTGTTCACGTGTCTGAGGCATTGGGCCGTCAGTCGCACTTACAACAAGAATAGCACCGTCCATTTGAGCAGCACCAGTAATCATGTTTTTCACATAATCGGCGTGACCTGGACAGTCAACGTGCGCGTAGTGACGCTTCTCTGTCTCATATTCGATATGAGCAGTGTTAATTGTGATACCACGTTCCCTTTCTTCGGGTGCGTTATCGATATCGTCATAACTTTTAGATCCACCACTCAAACAGGTGCTGATCGCAGCTGTAAGAGTAGTTTTACCATGATCCACGTGCCCGATCGTACCGATGTTCACGTGTGGTTTGTTACGCTCAAATTTTTCCTTAGCCATA
>JADGBV010000351.1 GCA_015231345.1 Planctomycetota bacterium | reverse complement strand
CTAACTCCTGGTTACAAAGAATATGATGTGAGCTCTCTTTTTCTGCTCTACTTTACATTGTTTTTTGCTATTATCATTGGTGATGGTGGCTATGGCATGATCTTTTTGGGCGCAACACTCTTTTTTCAACTCAAAGGTGTTTCTGCCAAAACTCAACCAACCATAAATTTGATGTTGATCTTAAGTTCGGCAACAGTACTGTGGGGTTTCCTAACAGGTAATTTTTTCGCCATTCCTTCTGACAGTCTCCCTTCCCTTTTAAGAGGTATTGACTTTTTTACGTCAGAGACGACAGGTCAGAAAAATATGCAGTTATTTTGCTTCACCATAGCGCTGTCCCATTTGGGAGCTGCTCATATATGGCGGGGTTTGAGGTTTTCCATCGAAAACAGGTATATGCCACAACTAGGCGAAGTGGGTTGGATTGCTTTTGTTGTTGGAGCTTATTTAGTCATTATTCAAAATGTTGTCGGCTTTGATATTGGTGAGCCAGCACTCATTGTCAGTCAAGCCCTTCTTGCTGGTGGTGGTGCTCTCATGCTTATCTTTGCTGTTAACTGGAAAGATATTGGCGAAATACTAAACTTCCCTTTTGCCGCACTTGGTGGTTTTGTTGATTCTCTGTCATATATTCGTCTATTTGCCGTTGGCTTATCTGGATATTATGTCGCTTTTAGCATGAACTCGTTGGCCTTCAGTATTATGGAAGCAGGGGGTGTGGGAGTTGTTGCAGGGATATTTGTTTTATTGCTAGGGCATGTTTTGAATATCGCTCTATGCTGCATGGGAGTACTCGTGCATGGAATACGTTTAAATACATTAGAGTTTTCCGGTCATTTAGGTCTTGATTGGAAAGGTATACGGTTTTCTCCTTTCCGCAAAAGGACCTTAGAACCATAATGTTATCAATAAATAGATTGTTATTACTGAGGAGCATGTAGATGTCAGCAGAAGTAGAAGGAATGAGTGAGGCAATGAAAATCGCTTTGGGTTACGGAGGCGCATTTAGCGCTGTGGCCTTGGGTGCTTTTGGGTCCGCACTGGGAACTGGTGCCGCTGGAGCCGCAGCGGTAGGAGCTTGGAAGAAATGCTATATGCAAAAGAAACCAGCCCCTATGCAACTGGCTGTTTTTGCTGGAGCGCCTCTTTCGCAAACAATTTATGGCTTTCTTATGATGAATTTCATTCGTGATGCGGTTGTCCTAAACCCAGATGCATGGCCTGCCTATTTATTGCTCGGAATGTTAGGTGGTTTAGCTATGGCAGCCTCGGCTCTATTCCAAGGAAAAGCTGGTGCTGGAGCTTGTGACGCACTTGTTGAAACAGGACAAGGTTTTTCTAATTACCTCATCGCTTTGGGGATTATCGAAACAACCGCCCTTTTTGCCATGGTATTCGGTATCATGATACTGGGCAGTATAACTGGCGGCTAATTTCTATTTAGCTAATAGACTATCAATAACGATACAAAGAATCCACAAAGCCTTTCGCAGGCTTTGTGGTTTTTTTTTGCCTTACTGGTGAACCGAGATTAGATTAAATGATGTATAAGCAAGACCACAAAATCATAGGCTATATTGCTAACGACTCTAGAAGTAAAGTTGTGATGGCAAATAATCGAGCTATTATTGTGGGAGGTTCTGAAACTGAATTAAAAGATTTTATTTCAGAGAACTTTCCCGACTTAAGCTCTCAGATAGTCCTAAAGAAAACAAAATACGGCACGATCCACTCCTACCTTGAGAAAGGGGAATGTTATGCCTTTACAAAAGAATCTTACGAAAGATTCTACCCCATAGGCATCGAAAATAACTTAAAACTCCCATCGCCATCCATTGAAGAATGGGACCAGCAAATCGCCCAGGGAAACTCTTTAATTACAATTTCAGTTGAGGAATCAGGCTCTTAATCAAAAAACAAAAAATACGCTGCGATTCCTAAACCGAAATTAAGAAAAATCATTAACCAAAACTTCCAAAGAAAGCTCATTTTGGAGGTTTTATGCCTAAATATGAGCATTGCGGCAGTGGCACCTGGCCACCCTCCAATGAATGTAAAAATTAGGAGTGTTCGTTCTGAAATCCTATTTTTAGAGCGAATAGCCAGGTACTTATCTAGACTGAAGCAAAGAAAAGCAAGTAGGTTAATGCTTAAAAATAGGATTAGAAGGATTTCTCCAAGGGGCATTGAGTGTTGTTTATTTAAAGGCTAAAAATAGTAGCTAGAAAACCCTTGCTTTTGGATCAACAAAAGCATTGAGCTCTGGCATATTAGCAACCTTCATGTTTTCGGAATCCCAAGTGATACGTTTACCTTTTGCCAAAATTGCCAGATTACCCAATAAGACCATCTCGGAGAGAGGGCCGGCGTAGTCAAAGTTGGAGCCGGGTTTGGGTCCACCTTTGCAGGCTTCAGTCCACTCGCGGTAATGGTCGCTTTTTGGAATACGGGGGATTTCTTTTTCGGGGAGTTGCTCCCTCATTGATCGCATTTTAGTTTCTGGTATAATACGAGGACGACGGCATTGCTCGTCATCGTTGTATACCGTAGCTTTGGAGCCGATCATGGTATAACCGGATTTGGTAGAGAATTTGCGTTTTTTCTCCAACTCAGAGGGGCGAGGGGGCTTGATGGACCCATCGTACCAAACCATTTTAACGGGAGGGCGATCTCCACGGGCTGGGAACTCATAGGTCACCTTAGATCCATCAGGAAAGGTGATAAGGGAGTGGTCTGTGGTTTCAGCTGTTACGGCAATAGGTGCGCCGAGATCAAGGGCCCAGAAAGGTGCGTCCATGGTGTGGCATCCGATATCTCCCAATGCACCATTTCCAAAATCCCACCAACCACGCCAGCGAAAGGGATGATACTCTGCGCTATAGGCTTGATATTGTGAAGGGCCTACCCACAAGTTCCAGTCTATATGCCCTGGCGCATCTTGCTTTTTGGGCAGGCAATTGCGTAAAGTCGAGCGATACCTTCCATTGGTCAATTTTTGAGTCCAGACATGAACTTCTGTTACATCTCCCAGAATTCCGGCGTCAACCCACTCCTTGGCTAATCGGATGCCTTCACTGGCATGGCCTTGATTGCCCATAATGCTTACAACACCCATCTTGCGAGCAGCTTCCGTAAGGTCACGTACTTCTCTAATACTTTTAGCTAGAGGTTTCTGAATAAAGACATGCTTACCGTGTTCAATGGCAGCCATGCCCATAGGGTAGTGAAGGTGATCGGGAGTGCTGATCATGACAGCATCTATATCCTTGCCCATCTCATCGAGCATAACCCGGTAGTCCTTGTATTTGGGTACATCGGGGTACTTTTTGAAGGTTTGTGCTGCATGGATTTCATCAATATCGCATAAAGCCACTATATTCTCGTGAGCTATACCTTTTATGTCGGAAACTCCTTTGCCACCACAACCAATGCAAGCGATATTGAGTTTATCGGTTTTGGATTTAAAGCGAACGGACTTGTCGGTTACTGAAGCTGTGGATTTCATGGAGGAAGAGGCGGCAATTGCTCCTGCTCCCACTCCAATATTACTAATGAAATTTCTACGTTTCATATTTGCTGTCTCCGATACAGGAAAAAAGTATTCATATTTTTATGCAAATAACAGAGAGAATAAAAATATTACGGAAAAAATATTATCATTTTACTTTCGCGTAGAAATTTCATTAGTAATACGGGAGGAGATGGCTAATGTCTCCTTATTTTTGAAATCTCCTTATATTCAACCGTAAGATTGATTTGTCTCATGTTATTAGCTGTGTAATAAGCAAATTTGAGAAGATCTTCTATGTCAGCAATATCTCGTCGCCAGTGTTTGAGCACTGTTTCAGCTCTAGGCTGTTCAGCTCTCGGAGCATATGCACTCGGAAGTGCCCCTGTTTCAGGCAAACGCTTTGAACTTGCCCTTTCACAGTACTCACTCCGTGCTCTTATCAAAAATGGATCTCTCGATCCTATTGATTTTCCGGCCTATTGTCTTGAGAATTTTGGCATTAAGGCAATAGACTACTGGGAAGGAGGGGTGCCTAAAAATGAATTAAATAATATGAAATACTGGGGAAAGATAAGAAATATAGCTGATAATCTCGGTGTCGATATATTTTTGCTCATGACCAACCCCTTTGATGCCAAACCGGGAAATCATGAGAAAAGCATAAAAAAATTGCTTCCCTCCATTGAAAGAGCATCCGTACTTGGTT
>JADGBV010000350.1 GCA_015231345.1 Planctomycetota bacterium | reverse complement strand
TAGCCAGCCATCTTTTTTCATTTCTTCTAAGTCCTGCATGCTAATCTCTGCATGACACAGACTGATCACATGAGAACTCGCGTTGTCTTTATGTTCCGTTGCAGTAAATACCGCTTCGATTATCTCTTCTTGCTTATGATTCAAAGGAACTCCTATAATACGACGTCAAAATACTCAAAGCACAGATGCACGATGGCTCCCATCGTTAGTGCGTAGGGGACAGTGAACGAAACGACCGCAACGGCCAACTTCCAACTGCGCTCCTTAACAATAACCAGTACTGCGTTTATGCAGGGCACCATCGACGTAACAACGAGAAGATTCACCACGAGCTGAGTATTCGTTAAAAGATTTTCATCTGCAAATTGAGCCAATAGCGCAACTCCTGCTTCACGCCTTATAAGTGACATCAAAAATACGGAGACTGTTTCTTTGGGCAGTCCAACATAACCAGAAAGTATGGGCTCAGCCAAACTCTCGAGCATCTTGATCCCTCCAGCCATATCAATAAGAAAGACAATGAAAGTGGCAAAAAGAAAAATAGGAATGGCCTCTTTAAGAAAATTAACCGTACGCCTAACAGCATTGGTCATAAGGTTTTTCAAATGGGGAATACGCATGGGAGGAATCTCAATCATAAATTCAGGCTCCTTGCCTACAAAAAGTTTTCGAGCAAGAACACCAAAGAGGAATATTTGCGTGGAAATAATTCCAAAAATGATAGCATAGCCAGCAGGGTGCATATTGGATAAAAGCACCATCATGACCCCAAAAAGTGGCGCACAGGGAATCCCTAATACGAGCAGGAAAGTGGCAATATTACGTTCTTTTTGTGAATTAAGCACACGAGTCGTTAAAATGGCAATCGTAATACAGGAAAAACCTATGGTTAGAGGAATGATGCCTTTTCCACTCATGCCCATTTTCTTGAATAAGCGATCAAATAAAATGGCCAGTCGAGGCAAATAACCAGATGATTCAAGAACACCAAAGAAAACATAAAAAGTAAAAAGCACAGGCATAACAAGGCCTATTGCCAAAGACAGACCGGTACTGAGCAACCCGAACTCTCCAACGATCATATTGGAGAAAAACTCACTGGATAGAGGAGCGATAAGCCTCTCCACAAAAGGAACAATGGTATCTCCAAAGAGTTGCCCTTCAAAGATATCGACAAGTATTTCTGCCCCAAAAATACCCACAAAGTAATACATGACAACTAGAGCCATAAGGGCAATGGGGATACCCGTTGAAATATTACGACTCCAAATGCCAACTTTATCCATAAAGAGGTAACGAGGAGAGGATTCCTTAGTTACAATATCCTTAACAATCTTCTCTGCAGCATAGTAATACGTTTCCATAATGAAAGGCGGAAGACTGTTGGGGAGATTTTTCCTCGTATTCTCTATAAGGAGTGTTATACGAGCAAGTGTTTCCCTGGAAAAATGAACCTTAGTATAATTATCCGCATGTTTATCACCTAGCAGTAAAGCCAATGCGAGTGCCCGGCTGAAAGCAAGATTTTCAGGCATAACATCTGAAAAAAGTCTGAGGTATTCTTCAATATGCCTATGATAGGTAATCGTTGGCCCAGCAGGAGCGTCTTTTTTGATGCTATCTATCATGCCGCTAAGTCCATGCCCCTCTATGGCGACACTGGTATGAACATCTGTTCCCAACCGCTCTTTGAGTTTATCGATATCGATGCTCATGCCTCGCGCGAGCACATCGTCCATCATATTGACCGTTAGCGTGATTGGAAGATTAAATTCTTTATAAAAAAGGAATAGGGATAAAGATTTCGTGAGGTTTTTAGCATCAGCCACAAAAATAATATTATCAATTCGGTTATCAAATATCATTTTATGAACAACATCTTCATCTTCATTTTCGGGGAATATTGAGAGATTCCCCGGTGTATCTACTAGAAAATCATCCTTGCCATGGATACGCCCGCACCCCAACTGAACATTCGTTCCTGGATAGGTTTTTTGATCGAGCTCCCGACGAATAAGCTTCGACGCTATCGTTGATTTACCAACGCATTCATTGCCTATAAGAGCAACGATCCTTCCTGTATCCGTCTCCAGAAAGTCTTTCTCTTTACCCATGCACGTATTCCACTAACAAGCCTTAGTTACAGATTATAGTTTACATGTTTTTTGTTAGTTCAAGTTAATTCTCTACAAGACAATGAATTAATTTCAGCACCCAACGATACTGCTTGTTATTCCCCGCTAGAATCGTTTATTTCAATGAGCATTTCGGCTCATTTTTGGCCTATCCTAGCTATTTACATTAAATTACTCAAAAAAGAGTTTACGAATGGTGGCGAATATATACTGAGCTCATCATCAAAACAATAAATAGTGAGAATAGTCATGGCTCAGAGTGTCGACGAATTAAAAGCAGTACTCAGAGAATCACAGCGAACTCAAGATGCACTTCAGGCTGACTTAGATAAAGCTCAAAATTCTATTAATGAAGCTTTAAAATCTATAGAGCAACTCTCTCTTAGAAGAGACGAGGTTATTGATGAACTCGAAAGCGAAAAAAGCAAATCCAGTAATTTACTCCAAGAACGTGATGAAGCACGAAACCAAGGAAGTCAACTGCTAAAAGAACGTGATGAGGCAAGGAACCAAGGGAGTCAGCTGCTAATAGAACGTGATGAAGCAAGGAATCAAGGGAGTCAATTGCAGAAAGAACGTGATGAGGCTCGAAACCAAGGAACGCACCTTCAAGAAGAACTGGTTGCCTCTCAAAATTCAGGGGCACAGCTCAATCAAGAACATCAAGCACAACTAGATGAACTCAACAAAGAACGAGCAGCATCCGAGAAGCTAAATAATGAGCTGAATTCAACTCGTGATGAATTAAAGTCAAAAAACACCGAATCCTTAAAACTCAGTGAAACTGTGAGTGCAGTGCAAGAAGCGCTGAATAGCAAAAACACCGAAGCTGAAGAACTTATGAAAACCTGCAGCGACCAAAACCAATGCATAGATGAGCTAAAAGTTGAAATTGCCGCAAAAAATGAGGAAATTAGTGGGCTCAGCAAGCAGATCAACTCAACACGCGTTACAGGCAACGCACTGCAACTCGAAATCAAAGCTCTAAAACTGGAGCATGAAGCCCTGAAAGAAAAATTTGAAACTCCAGCACTTTGTGAAGGAGATGAAGTGAAAGCGCTTGAATCGGGGAATCAATCCGAAAAAGAAGAATAGAGCTGCTATCTCAGCTAGTTCTTCTAAACATCTTCGATCACAGCAAGAAAAGACTTTATATTTTCTGATCGGTCTAAGTATACTGCGGCGATGAGCAAATCATCTTGATATTCGTCAAAGCGTATGGGACGAGCCATTATGCTATGCGATACATTATTATGCATCAGGCTAATTTTAATACGTGGTTTTCGTAGAGGCAAGCAATTTGTATCAAGCTCTATCTGCTTAAGCAAAAACCCTTTATTGTTAATATCGACAAGGCATGCGCTACCAGATGCGAATTCAGCCTCTCCTTCTGTAACAACCAACTCAACTCTGCTATTATACTTGATGCGATTATTTCCTCGGGTATGAATATAAGACTCTTTAAGAAAAGCCTGCACACCTTCAAGCTTAGCAAAAGAACTCGCAAAAAGTTCATCGTAATCATCGTTTTCGAGCATAGCTTTCTTCGTTTAAATCTTGGTGGAATGGGTGGAGCTAATGGTATTAAGATTTTTAGATACCCGGTCCATTGCTTGACGTGTCACTTCCATTTCGCGTTGCATTCGGTCGCGCTGATACTCCATATCATTAATGCGGGTTTCAAGTTCTGCTATTCTGTTTAGGTTTTTCTCGTGCTGCCCCGTTAAGGATTTTGCTCGGTCCTCAGCAATCTCTTTAAGAGCTTGAGCTTCACGATTATCTTTTTCAAACTGATCTCTCGCTGCAGTGGCTTCACTTAGCTGGGCATTCAAATGCTCTTGTTCTTGTGCAGCCTTCTTCTGTGCATTCGCCGTTTCGTTTTTGGCAGACTCAAGTTCCTCTTCAATTTCACTTCTAGCCTGCTGAGCTGCGGCGAGCTCTTCGCTTAACTGAGCCTGCTGTGCGGCTGCATTTTCCTGAGCTGCGTTTAATGCTGCAGCTTCGTCGCGAGCGGCGGCGAGCTCTTCGCTTAGTTGTGAATTTTGCGCAGCTGCATTTTCCTTTGCTGAGTTTAGCGCTGCGGCTTCGTCGCGGGCGGCGGCGAGCTCTT
>JADGBV010000034.1 GCA_015231345.1 Planctomycetota bacterium | reverse complement strand
TGGTTCCAAAAGAAACGTGACTTCTTTGCACCTGAAGATTTAAATGAAGACTTAATTGCGGACTGGAAATCTCTTAACACTGATGACGATGCTGAATTTGAAGAAGTTTTGGAAATCGATGCAGCTGATATTACCCAGATGGTATCCTATGGTTTAACATTAAATGAGATCGTAGGTATTAACGATCCCATTGGTGAAGTCTCAGGAGTTCACCCAAATCGTGCTCACTTGGAACTACCTGTGGGAACAATAGCAAAAGATATTACTTTTCATCATGCTTTTATCGGTTCATGTACAAATGGTCGAGTTGAAGACTTTGAAGATGCTGCACGAGTGGTAAAACTTCATGGCGGCAAAATTAAAGTTCAATCTGCTTTAGCAGTACCAGGTTCCATAGAAGTTAAGAGAGAATGTGAAGCTAAAGGCTTAGATAAGATATTCACTGATGCTGGTTTTGAATGGCGTGAGCCTGGATGTAGTTCTTGCTTGGCAATGAACCCAGATAAATTTGATGGTCGTGTTGCTTCATCAACCAACCGTAATTTTCCTGGTCGTCAAGGCCCGGCATCAAGAACATACTTGATGAGCCCAGAATCTGTCGCTTTGGCAGCGCTAGAAGGAGTTATGACCGATATTGTCTCTTTCAATAGAGAACACGGAGGTAAATAATATGAGTATTCAAGGTAAAGTATCTCGCTTTCTAGAAGCCAATACAGATACAGATGTTATTATTCCAGCAAAATTTCTTAAAAGGACAGCCCTTGATCAGTTCGAGCAGTTTTCATTTTTTGAAAAGCGCTACAGTCCAGAAACCATTTGTGAGCCAACACTAGAAGCGAAAGACTACGTCTTTCAGGATGTGTCCTATAACGATGATTGTTTGTTGAATCATCCCAATAGCAAAGGAGCAACTTTTCTTTTAACTTGGCAAAACTTTGGTTGTGGAAGCTCGCGTGAACATGCTGTTTATGCCTTAAAAGACTTTAAAGTCATCATAGGAAGTGCCCCTGCGGGAAAATCTGCTTTCGCCGATATTTTTCGTGATAACTGCCGCCAAAACTTAATTTGGACTCCTGTTATTTCTGAAGAAGATTATCAAAAGCTAAAAGTGAAACTTGATGCTTCTTTAAATGAGGATTCTGTGGAAATGGTGTTAGATACGGATAGTAATACTTTAAAAACTGCCGATGGTGAATTTTCATGCTCATTTGATTTGCCTGAACACCACAAAAGCTATTTGCTTGCGGGAATGGATGCTTTTGAAAAAGCGAAAAAAGAAATTACTGAGCACTTATCAATCATTAAAGAGTGGGAGACCACGAATGAGACTCTTCTTGCTTTGAGTCCTAATTCGTCTCAATCGTAGAGTTTTAGTGTTAAGGCGCTAGCGAGCGTATACGAAACAAAAAAGCCTCTTTTTTTAAAGAGGCTTTTTTTTTGAGTTGACCAGACTCAGATTGCTATTGTTTCAGTATCAAATCACTGGAAATTCACTACGCAATTCACTACGGACAGCACATTTCTAAATTCCGGTGGAGTTGGGTGTTTACTCAGGAGAAAAACGCTATTTCCCTTTCGAGTTACTGTGCTAGAATACCGTACATGAAACCTCTTTCCACTAGCATTTATACTTTCGAGAAACTTATCGAAGGCGGCTACACTTACGTAGACAAGACAGCTGAAATTTACGAGCTTATTGAAGAATTCTCAGCCCAGTACTTTCTCGCTCGACCAAGGCGTTTTGGAAAGTCTCTTCTAATCAGTACTCTGAAAGCGATTTTCCAGGGACGTCGTGAGTTATTTAAAGGCTTAGCCTTGGAGAAACTGGACTACGATTGGCAGAATCACCCTGTGATTCATCTCGATATGGGGAGTTGTACGGGGGATACCGCAGAGGAAGTGCGTGAAAAACTTCGTTATCGGTTGCGGCGGGCGTACGAAGATAATAAGGTTGAACTCTGCGATGATAATGAAGTTATTGCCTTTGAGCATTTGGTCAGTGAACTCAATCAGCGCAGTGGAGGCGTTGTCATTCTCGTAGACGAATACGACAAACCCCTGCTCGGGCACTTAGGAAATGAAAGCGCCCTGGAAGTGCAAAAAATTCTTAAATCTTTTTACAGCGTTATTAAAACCACCGAGGCTTTACAGCGTTTTGCTTTAATAACGGGAGTGAGTAAGTTTTCTAAAGTTTCAATTTTTTCGGATTTAAATAACCTTACGGACCTCACCATGCAACGTGGTGCTGCGACTCTTTTGGGCTACACCCAAGAAGAAGTCGAGAGTTATTTTCCTGAATATATTGAGCGTTTGGCCGAGGAAATGAACAAGACTCCTGATGCTATTCTGGGTGAACTAAAAACTTGGTATAATGGGTACTGCTTTGAAGAATCTCAGCCAACGGTGTACAATCCAGTTTCTCTGATGCGCTGCCTAAGTGAGCGAAAATTTAAAAACTTCTGGTTTGAAACGGGTACCCCCACTTTTCTGATCAACCTTCTCAAGCGCCAACCCATCGAACCACAAAATTTAAATTTGCCGGAGTCAGCTTTTTCTGTCTATGAGCCGCAGCAACTAGAAATCATACCACTACTCGTACAAACCGGCTATTTGACCTTAAAAAAGCTCAATATCCGAGGTCATCGTAGAACCTACGAATTGGGCTATCCAAATGTCGAAATAGAAGAATCATTTAATATGTGCATTGCCAAGAGTTTCTGTGAACTATCAGATATCACTTTAAGTGATAGCATTACAGGCCTTTTGGATGCTCTTGATAATGGCGATATGGCCAAACTAATGAAACACCTCAAAGTGTTTTTTGCAGGCATCCCTTACGATATTCAACTCAGTAACGAGAAGTATTATCAGACTATCTTTTTTGTCATATTTCGCCTGCTAGGCTCTATCGTTGAAGCTGAAAGTCGCAGTAGTGATGGTCGAGTAGACGCACTTTTGAAGACCCCTGAAAGAATCGTGCTTTTTGAATTTAAACTTCACGGCACAGCCGAAGAAGCTTTAGCGCAGATAAACAACAAAGACTATGCTCTTAGCTATGAAGATGATGGTCGTGAGCTTATAAAAGTGGGCGTCGCTTTTGATTCCGAAACACGTAATTTGGCTGAGTGGATAATCGAGTAATACCAGTCACGGCAATAAACTGACGAAAAAATGATTTGCCATATACAATCTTTAAGGCCTTTGTGGTGACGTCATTTACGGGTTTAGGACCAACTCTTTCTCGATTTTATGGCTGGTTTAACCTTATAATTCAGTAAATTACCCAGAACCCCTTTATTTTATAGTCAATTATGAAGTCTTTTGCTGAATTTGTCGATGTGATGAAACGCCTCAGGGCACCTGGTGGTTGCCCCTGGGATATGGAGCAAACCCATGAAAGCATCAAAAGTTGTCTTATTGAAGAGGCTTATGAGGTGATTGATGCCATAAATTCAGGTGATAGTGATGCCCTGCAAGAGGAATTAGGCGATATTCTCCTTCAAGTTGTCTTTCATTCTGAAATCGCAAGCTCAAATAATACTTTTTCCATTGAAGAGGTAATTCAAGGCATCAGTGAAAAAATGATTCGTAGACACCCTCATGTTTTTGGCGAGGTGGATGCAAAAGACTCCACGCAAGTCCTTAAAAACTGGGAACAAATCAAAATGAAAGAGAAGGGTGATGAGCGTAAATCGATTCTTGAAAGCGTTCCTAATCATCTGCCGGCTTTACAGAAAGCTCAACGAGTCCAATCTAGGGCTGCTCGAGTAGGCTTTGAGTGGAGGAAGGACCAAGTTCACGAGGTTATTGCAAAAATTCGAGAAGAACTCGATGAATTTGAAGAAGCTTTGAACCAAGAAGATGAGAAAGCGATGGAGATGGAAATGGGAGACGTCTTCTTTTCTCTTGTGAATTTATGTCGTTATCAGAAAATAGATTCTGAAGAAGCTTTAAGAGGCACTATCAATAAATTCATGAAGCGCTTTGCATATATTGAAGAATCTTTGAAAAGCGAGGGTATAGCTCTTCCCGAGGCTGGCTTAGATAGAATGGAAGAGCTATGGCAAGAAGCAAAAACGAAAGCGCATTGAGCATCCCATATAGAACCGTGTTCTAATGAGATAGATTTGAAATTTATTAGATTATTTTTTGTCCAAGCTAGAATTGTGGCTGGTTAATATTAGTAGGGTCAGGTCCTAAGTGCAAGATTATTTATAGCATATCAAGACTGACATAACTGTGTTGCGTCACTTTTTATTCGATGAGCGAATTTATGTTGAAACGAATTGAAGCTTGCTATGGCATCTTAAAAATGAAATCTCTAGTGATTGCGTTCATTTTTTTCTCAGTATGGGCCCTTTGTGGTTGTGGAGAGGGCAATAAAGACCGTCCAGGTGATAAGTCCTTATCAGAAATTCAACAAGGCCCGGAGTCAAGTGACATTAGGGGAGACAGAGTTGATGATACCTCTAATCATCAGAAATTATTAACCGGAAGTAAACATTCATCAAACCCTCATGCACTTTTTGTTCCGGGGAACTCTTTTACTCAAAGCGATATTCTTGAGCAAAAAGAATACCTCAATAAGGTTCAGGCACTCTATCCTGCAGCAGAGCTTGGGCAAGATTGGACGCGTAACCTTATTGTTAATGGTGATTTTGGCGCTGATCTTTTTGAGTGGGAAAAAATAAATAGCTCTGGGATCTCACTGGAAAAAGGCACATTTTCTTATCAAGCTTGCAGTCTTAGAAGCAAGAGTGTTTTAACTCAAAATTTTAGCGAACGCTTAGATGACTTTCTTTTTGTCAGTAAGGGAAAAGTCGGTGAAAATACGGGCATTTTATTTCGGATCCAAGGGTATATTAAAGGAGGGGCTAACTCAAAACTAAAGCTTGCGATTCATTTTACTGACAGCAAAGGAACTAGGGAAGTCAGTAAAAGTATCACCTTTACACCTGAATATCGAGCTTTTTCGCATAATTTAATGCTCAATTATAAGGGGAAAATTTCTGACGCATACCTGAGTCTCTCCAGAGAAGATTCTCCATCACAGTCTACGTCCATAGAGTTTGAACGCCTTGAACTTCGAGCTCTTGCTCCCATAGCAAAGGATATCGATCTAGGTGAGGAATACCCTCGTTGGATGACCTTTCGTAATGGAACCGATTTGAGAGTATCAGATGCTTTAGCCAATGGTCGCGTTAAAATCACTCATGCTCTGCGCTCTGAAGTGGTGAAAACACTTAAAAACTATGAACCAACAAAGAATATGCTCCATGTAGATCATGAAAATTATATGCTTTTATCTGATGAATACTACGAAATATGTGGATGGGGCCTAGCGGGAAAGGTCCTGACTGAAATAACTAAGGAAACAAAATCAATCAAAGTCGCGTTACCAGAGAATAAAAGTGCTAAAACGAAATTTTTTAGGCAAAGCGGAGATACACGAGTCTTATTTACTTTAGGAAAGAATGGAAAACCAGATAGGACCAAGACTGAAGTGGTGTATATCGAAAAGGTGGTTGCCGAAAGCAAAAAGTCAACCAATAGTATGTTTACAATAAAACGTGATGTCCTTAATAGAGGCATTCAATCATTTCCAGCGAATAAGACCTATATGGGAACAATACAAAAATCCTATTATAACCCAGACAATCTTCTCCGTACATCAAAAGGGGAGAGTTTGATAGATGTTTATCTTTCAAAATACACAGATAGGTATAAGGAGGTTCCTTATAGAGGTTTGGAATTTGATACTGGTAGTTGGTATTATCTGGGCGATGCTGATCTTGATTTTGACTTTAGAGCTGACGGTGGCATTTTCAATGGTGTCTCAACGGGTGCACTCGGCGCGGTAGAGGCGATAAAAGGGTTACGTGAAGCCTTAGGGAATGATTTTATTCTTCAATGTGACGGCAGTTATCCGAATATAAATGATGGTGTTTGTAAAGTTGGCTATAAGAGTTTTGAATGGATTAATGGCATAGAAAAAGAAAGCTATATTTCGAGAAATAGTTCGACTGTCTTTGAACATTTTCGTCATGCTCAAGAATTAGTGCGCTTCAACCCCGTATTTAATTATGCCTTAAATAAAGATGTGACTGCGAGATATAACTCAGCCGATTCCAGAAAGAAAGGAGCGACAGACAAGGTCTTTCTGAGTACTCTTGCAGCATCCTGCGTTCTTGGTATGGTTCAGTCATTTCATCCAGATTTTAATGAGTTGGATGACATTCCTGATTATGGTAAATTTTATAAATGGGATGAATATAATGGTGGCGACCTTGATAATCAAAGTTGGCTCGGTAAGCCTATTGGCCCCATGATGCAATATTTGGCCAATGTCGATCGTTCTAAGAATCTCTTGGGGGAGTCACAGTGGGTTCTCTCTCATGAAGGTGTGCATAGCGGACAAGATTTCGCCATAGATTTTGAAGAAGTACAAGAGGCGCCCAATAGTTTTAAGATTTCTCTTAATAAGATTCCCGATGGCTATATGGCGCCGAATGACATTATGGTGAAGGCAAAGAAAGAGCTTCCAAAAGGGCGCATGAGGAATGGTCATGTGTATACGTGGTCATTTCTGGCTCGTGCTACTGATTACTCAGAGCTTAATGGTCGAATATACAAGAATATTCCAAAGCAAGTTTATTTTGGCCTTGCTCCCGGCGAAGCTGATGCGGGAGCCGTATTAGTTTCAGGGGCATGGCGACACTATACCATCAGTTTTATGGCGCGAGCAGATAAGGTTTCCTCAAAAGAATTTCCCAATCGTCATGTTGATACGCGCTGGATTAAACCTAAAAAGAAAGGGCAGATCAAATCTAAAGAAGAGTTTGCTAAAGAAGAACTTTTGTATCAAGAGTATAAAAAGGGTCCTCATGTGTTTCAGCCCACTCTTAGCTTTGGCTCGCAAAATGGTTCTATTGAAATACGTAATTTAGAACTTTATAAAGGCGATGATGCATGTTGGTATAGAGAATTTGAAAATGGCCTAGTGCTCCACCATACTGGTAGCACCCCGTGGAAGGTGATTATACCGCAGGGCTACCAGCGACTCAAAACAGCAAATGAACAGCCTTATAATACAGGTGAAGAGATGAGCGGAAAAGCAGTCGTTTTGGGTACGGGGGAGTCACTCTTCCTTGTCAAAAAGGATGCTTATGCAAAGCTAAGAAAATTAGCTTCCTCGTCTCCTAAAACTTCACATAAACCAAGGTACTGGCAGTATCAGAGAAAAGAAGGCACTTCAAAACAATTATCCCAAGCAGAAAGTGACGATATACGAGTCGGAAAAATAGCGAAGAAAGGAAAGAAGAAAAAACGCAAATAAGGTCTGTTCAGTAATATTGGGCTATAAGCTGAAATCACTATTCGTCTGCAGTAGAGGTGTTAATGCCAATTACAGATATTAATTGCCTAATAAAAACAATAAGCCACCGAACTCACAGAGAACCCAGAGAAAATCTCTGAGGCCTCTGTGACCTCGGTGGCTAAAGATTTATCAAACTAGTATGATGAACCTACAGTAAATCTAATGAATTCTGGGATTAGTACTAGCTCATCAATATAGGCTGTCTGGCTTGCTGTATGGAACTAAGTTGGGTATTCAGCTCGTGTAGTTGGCTGGTTAGTTCGAACATTCTCTGAGATTGATTTTCAGTCGCCGCATTGCTATTGTCTTTGTATTGTTGTGCCTTGCGTGCTCCGCTATGGCGGATTAAGTTTCGTGTTTCGTTAAGGTTTTTATGATATGCAATGCTGACCTTTTTGAGTTCGACCTCTAAATGAGTAATCTCTTCAGATAACTCACTTTCTGCTTGATTGATATAATTGAGTACTAATTGGGAAGGGTCAATAAGGCTATCCTCATCCTCCTCGACATTGAACTGACTTACACTGGCCAGGGTTTGGCAGAATTCCTTGGCTGTTACCTTTGACTCTGCATGGGACTGATAGAACATCCCCAGAGACATAAGAGAAAGTAAGAGCATGGCATTGTTGGTTTTGATTAAGACTGGATTTTGCATTATAATTCCTTTTTTGGTGAATAACATGTATGAACTGTTAGAAAAAAACATGCCAGATTACAAGTGGTTGAAATTTAAGGGTTATGGGGCAGTGAATCTGTTCTCGAAAGGTAAATTATGTCGTTTTGACAAAGCCTATCTCTAGGGTCCTAAACATTCCAGCTAAGCTAAACTAGTCTTCAATAATCACACGGAAGCCGACGTTGTACACTTTCTGAAATTGCACATAAGGTAAGCGGTATGAAGCGTTAGCCGTTTTAGGTCGGTCACGCCACGATCCACCGCGCACCACACGCTTAACTTTTGCCGTGATGTCATTGCGGCCATCTGTATCGTTATATGGATATTGTTTGTATTCCGACCGTGTCCACTCTGCTACATTGCCATACATGTCGTAAAGTCCCCATGGATTTGGCTTATACTCAGCCGTGCCGGTTGGAATCATTTTTCCATCGTCAAAAGAAGTGTCACGAGGTACGTAGTCATTCAACGGTGTGCGCTGACTCACCTTAACCGGCTTAGGGTTGACTCCTTTAACTGCGAATAAACCGATTTGTTCATCAGCAAAGTTGCCATACTGCTCAAATCCGCTATTTCCGAAGAAGTGCGCCTTGTCGCTTCCGGCGCGAGCTGCCCATTCCCACTGTGCTTCAGTCGGTAAGTTTACTTTCTTTCCAATCTCTTTTGAAAGCCATTTTGTGAACTTCATCGCTTCATTCCAGGTTACGCGAATAGCGGGCATCTCATCTTTATTGGCCGGGTACCCGGCATAGATGTGGTCTTTCCACTGCTGGTCAATAACTTTACTGTCGTGTTCAGACATAAAGGCACGCAACTGAGCGTTAGTGATTTCTGTTGTCGACATCCAGAAGGGTTTCTTGATTTCAACCACAGCTTGCGGATACTCGTCCGGCGCCCCATTTAGTGATCCCATGACAAATTGACCCGCTGGAATTTTTACCAGTTTCAGGTTATGCTTTCCAAATGATATCTCTTTCGATTGAAGTTTTCCTATCTCTTTCAGCGGCCATCCTTTAAGCTTAACTGCCGCAGGAGTTTTTGCTTTTTTAGGTTTGATAAATGCAGGTCGCTTGGCCACTTCCGGCATCCACTCGATGTCATCATCGATTCCGGCATACTTTTTCTTGTATTCAACTGTTTTGGCTGCAAGTTCTTGAGTTCTGGAATCATTTTTATACTCTTTCCACGTTGCATGATAGGGTACATTCAAATCTGCCCATGTTCTGAGTGTCCTCATAGCCTCTTCATCAAGTTCAACTCCCTTATGACCTTTTTCGAGCATCTGGAATAGCTCACTTGTAGAAGTGTGATAGTCCATTGGGGTTAAAATGTGAAGGTCACTTTCCGGTCCAGGACGGCGAACGTATGGGTGCAGGGACATGTATGCCGGGCTGAAATGAGCAGTGGATTTTCCTCCGGCAATCTTCACATCTTCAGCATCTTTGAAGTTTGGCATTGCATGGCCACCTTTTGTTTTGGCTTTGGAGCCATCATGGCATCCCGCACAGTATTTGTCGAGAATTGGTTGAATTTCACGTTTGAAGCCAAACCCGTAAATGCGCCCGTGTTTCGACCATGGTTTGATGGGTTGTGGTGCTTTACGCGAGGCTAAAGCAGGGCGTCCAGTTGGTGCCATGCTGCTTGGTTCGTGACATCCGATACATGAAACAACTTCTCCCGGTTGAGCCGCTGTCCAGCTACGCATGACCTGAAGTGCATTGCCGTCTTTATCGATTGGCTGAATAGAGATGGGCGTGCTGTGCGGAATCTTACACATCACTGAGCCATCTTTTTCAACAGGAACAGTTCCCAGTACGCGTTTAGTATCCCAACCACCCTCGATTGCAAGGGCATCGTGGTTACCGGTCATGCGGTAGGCATATCCGTAGGCAAATAGGCGAAGAGCTGCTACGGCTCCGCGCTCAACTCCTTCCAGTCCGGGGCCAGAATAAATATCCTGAATATACATCGTTGCATCTTTAGCATCAAGTCTGCGACGCTCAGGAATTATGGGAGGCGTTTTACGAGCCATTAATGGGATCGGTTCAAACAGCTGCTTATCTCCGTCAGCGATCTTAACCACATTATCAAAAGTATCAGCAAGATAGAGTGACCATTTTTCGCCAGGTCTAATCTGACCAGACACAAGGAAGAAATTTTCACTTATAGGGTAGGGGTGAAGAAAGCGCGGCCACCTTCCTGACATATAGTTGTCAATAATGACAGGTTCAACTTTCAATCCACGACCTGGTATGCGCTGAAGAGCACCATCGGCCTCGAAATCTCCTTTGCTTTGATCAAATACAAAGAGCTCACCTGCACGGGCTGTGCCGTGGTGCCCACTAACAATTCCAGTAAACTTCGAAGTGTGGCCCGGGATCTGTTTTGCATAGAAAAGGGTATTTGGCCAGTATGAATTTGAACCGTAAATAGAGCGGTTATTTGTTCCGTCCGGGTTCATCTCAAGAAGAATGCGGGTGAAATAGTGTGAGTTATCAGTGTATTCCCAGCGGTGATACATGACTCGTCCGTTTTCTTTAACCCATGGATACCAATCATTTTCCTGGTCAAAAGTCACCTGACGCATCCCTTTTCCATCAGCCCCGATTTCGAATAGAGTACCAACATAGTCTTTTCCTCCGACACAGGGCACGGAGTTTAATGATGCTGTCGAACAGAAGAGAATCTTACCATTCGGTAGATAAATCCCGTTGTAGTTGTCTATTTCGGGAAGGTGCGGGGTGATTTGACGTTTTCCACTTCCGTCAATATTCATTTCATACACCTGGAAAGTATTCGTTTTGGTGTCAACGCCGGAATATAGAAACTTTTTGCCAGAGAAATCTAGGCAGATATCCATCAATCCCTCTTTGGCATCAGATGGGTCGTAAACTGCTTTCATTGACTTGTCTTTAAGGTTCAGAATCTGAATCTCATCGTTAAATGTGGGTTTCATCTCCTTTCCTGCCTTGCGCAGGTAGGTTGAGTTTCCCTGCCAGTTGGCGATGAATTTAGTAGATCCACTTGTGCGCACAAGCAATTTATCAAACTTTACTTCAGGGTTATTCAGTACTAGTGCATCGTAACGGAGTGCTTCAATTGCTGCATCATCCTTTGCTGCTGCAACTTGTTTCAGGTATTTAGAAGCCGGGTATGAAGCGTATTTCTTGCCTAAGAATGTTATGGCAAGTGTCGCATCCTCTTTGCGTTTCTCCAAGGATGGATTCATGTATTTTTCGTATTCTGCTTTTGGTTTTTCTATTTTCTTCTTTTTTTTCTTTGGAGTTTTTTTGGAGCTTTTCTTGCTTTTCTTGGCGTTCTTTTTGCCTTTTGAATCGGCCTGATCATCAGCGAGCGCGCTTGATTTGGGTTGAAGTCTTGCGATCAAGTCTGATGACGATTCGGCAAGATATTCACGGCTAACAACTAAACTTCCATTCAGGCTTTCAAGGCCAGAATGAAATTGCCCTCCTGCATTCACATCGATTTGATCTGCATGCAATTGAGTCGCTACAGCCAATAGCGGAAATAAAAAAACAACTTTAAATCTACTCATAAAATCATCATATATAGGATAAGCTTAGCAATATTTTCACGTAATCTTTATCTCAAAAGTATCACTGAAATTAAGAATACCTTATATCTGATAGATGTGAATGTATTATATGACATGTTTTATTTAATAAAATGACAATGCGAAATATAAAAAACTGGGAATTAGCTTAAATATAAGCCTTTTTTGTGCATTGAAAAATAAATTTACGATTTGATACAGGTTAATTATACGTAGCAATAAGTACTCTCTCTTGACATCTTAGATTGCTGCATTTAACATATAATAACTTTTAAAATGGAGAATGGAAAATGAATTGGCTAAAACTAACAGCAGTTGCCACGCTGCTAATGATTGGACTTTGTGAGTCGACAACACAAGCACAAGAGAATACTTTCAAAAAACCACGACAACTATGGGCAAATAGCAAGCTCTTTACAGAGTCGCCAAAAATGGAATTTGAGAAATGGTTGGGTAAAAAGCCGGAAACCGAACATAAGTTTATCATTCTGGAATTCTGGAGGACATGGTGCAGTGCGTGTAAAAAACAGACACCAGTTTTTAATAAGTTTCAAAAAAAGTATGCAGATGATCTGGTGATCATCTCAGTAACAGGTGAGACAGAGGACGATCTGGCAAAATACGATGGTCCCAAAAAAGAGTATTATCAAGTCATAGACAAAGCTCAAAGCAAAGAAGCTTTGGATGCAGCGGATGCGCTAGCAAAAGCTGAAAGCGATAATGGCCTTGAGGATAGCAATTGTAATCCAGACACAAGCGTAAACTGTAAAGGTGACTATATCGTTGATCAACAAGGAGTTACTGAGGCTGCCTATGGCGTATTTGGTTGGCCTCATGTCGTTCTTCTCGAGCCGGAAGACCGTGTTGTCGTATGGGAGGGGTTCCCGCTACAGGAAGGTTACGAACTCTCTGAGGAAAAGCTTGAGAAGTATTTTGCCGTATACAAGAAGTTGCTTGCTGAAAAGAAACAGTAAAGTTATCGCAGCACAAAATCCTCTTCGTGCTAGTGCGCCACCTCGTCATGTCAAAATGAGTTTATGGTTTTATTTCACCTCGAAACTTTGACGCAGTGAGTCCAATTCCTTCTGAAGCTCTCTGAGTACTGGTGCATACTCGACACTATCAAAAACCGAGTTCTGCTCATTGGGATCATTATTAAGATCAAATAATTCCCAATGTACCCCCAGCTTAAGTCTGGGATGGTCGTAGTAGCGGATGAGTTTATGGTTAGATGTGCGAACTCCCTCAATCTTAGGTAGATTGTAGTCTCCGCTGTTATAATAATGATAATAGATCGAATCTCGCCACTGAGCTGGGCCTTTTCCTTTGAAAAAGGGAAGTAGTGAACGACCTTGAATGTCTGATGGAATAGGGAGGCCTGCGGCTTCCAGAAAAGTGGGGGCATAATCGATGTTTTGAATCATGGCATCAATTCGTTGCCCTGGAGCTATAACACCTGGCCATCGAATGACAAAAGGCATAGAGAGGGTTACATCGTCCATAAGCCTCTTGTCGGTCCAGCCATTTTCTCCCAGAAAAAAACCTTGGTCAGAGGCATACACCACAATAGTGTTTTTCGCAAGACCACTCTCATCCAAGTATTCCAATAAGCGTCCAACATTCTGATCCACAGCTGCAACACAGCGCAAATAATCCTTCACATAAAGTTGATAGGGTCGCTCCAGCTTTTCCTTCTCACTTACTTCTCCAGCTGCCAAACGGCGGCCATACTCTGCGTTGATAGGGTCGTAATGGGCGTGATAAGCGTCCAGGTCCTCGGGGTCCATATACCCATAATACTGAAGGGATGTTTCGTATTTTTTAGCAACCTTTCTCTTTCCTTTTTTGCTTAAGCTGTAGGTGCCTTTAGCGGGCCCCGTTTTCAAGACATGGGGAGCGCGCATACCATTCATTTTCATCCAGGTTTTAGTGAGATAACTTGAGCGACCACTGTGATTCGAGTGATAACTATCAGGAATGGGAAGATCGCCATCAGAATACATTTTGAGGTTACGAACAGGTGGCATAACATTGGTGTGTGGAGATTTAAACTGACACATTAGAAGAAAAGGAGAATCTTTTGACTGCTTTTTCATCCATTCAATTGACTCATTGGTGATAACATCCGTTGAATAGCCTTTTTCCACCACCGTATTTCCTTGATGATTCACAAACTCGGGATTAAAATAGCGCCCTTGCCCTCCATGACCTGAAAGGGTCTTGTGATAGTCGAATTCGTTTGAGGGAAAAGGGTGCATATGCCACTTGCCTATCATGGCTGTGGTATAGCCAGCGCTTTTCAGGAGCCGCGGAAAGATCTGTTGCTTCGAATTCCACGCTGAACCATTAGTTAAAACGCCATTTTTATGGCTGTGTTTGCCCGTAAGAATGGAAGCACGGCTAGGCTGGCAGATGGAGTTAGTGCAGTAACTTCGTGTGAAAATAGCCCCCTCGGTGGCAATGCGATCGATGCTAGGGGTCTTATTGATTCCCTTCCCTTGTGTGTAGGCGCTGATGGTTCGTAACGCATGGTCGTCGCTAAATATAAACAGGATATTGGGTTTTGAGCCACACCAAGCACTAGTTAGAGGAGCTAGGCTTACTATCAGATATATAAAGTGTCGTGTCATAAGACCTCTTTTTTTACAGTGTACCATAACTGTTTGATTTTAAAGAAAAAATGCTCATTTTCATAATGAATGCGCTTACATTATACTCGATTTAGGAGTTTATTCAATACCTTTTTTTTGCTAAATACTAGTGAATCACTTCAATTTGACTTAAAAGGGAGTGCTAGAGTTATCATTTTCGAAAATGTAAGATTATATCTTCTTTCATTAGAGTGTGTCGATATCGCCGAAGTTGTTGAAAGTAGGACTCTCGATTTATAAATTTATATACATAAAAATCAAATAGTTATGTGCTGTGAATCTGTATTTTCTGATGCAAATAAAAAAAGCTATTGAAATCGCAGTTTATGTAAGTAGCATGTAAGCGGTTACTTGCTGTTGAGATCTGTCCGGCGATCCCCAAGCTGCCCTCCTAAACACTTTAAAAATCATAAATATTATGAATTCAATAATTTTAAAGCTCTTTCTTTTTATCTGCATCTTTGGTGCAATTCTTTCACAGCACCAAACAGAGGCACGAGAAAAGCTCAATGTGCTCTTAATAACAGTCGATGATATGGACTGGCAAAGCCCTGGGTGCTATGGAGGAACGGTGAATGATATTACTCCCAACATGGACCGCCTGGCTTCCGAGGGTATGAAATTTATGAGAGCTCACGTAACTGTGGCCGTGTGCCAACCCTCGAGACAAAGTTGGCTAACGGGAAAATACCCCCATCACAATGGAGCCCTTGGTTTTGGCCCAATCAGTCAGAAAACCGTTACTCTTGGGGAACTACTGGATAAGAATGGATATATGAACGGCGTTATGTGCAAGGAACACCACCTTGCACCGAAAAGCAAATTTAACTGGCATGCTATATACACCAGCAATACTATGGCACATGGAAGGAGTCCGAAACTTTTTTATAAGAAAACCAAAGAGTTTATTGGCAAAGCCAAAAGTCAGAAAAAACCTTGGTTTTTGATGATTAGTTCAGAAGACCCCCATCGGCCTCTTCACGGAAGTCCCGGACATAAAAAATGGGCCACCAATTACCCCAATATTGAAAATCCCTCACGAGTATACAAGGAAAATGAAATTGTTGTACCTGGTTTCTTGCCTGATATCCCTGAAATGCGTACCGAGGTTGCCCGTTACTACAGTTCAGTCAAACGAGCCGATGATTCCGTTGGAGCCGTTCTAAAAGCACTTAAGGAATCACGACAAGAGCGTAATACTATTGTTATTCTCATGTCGGATAATGGCATGGCTTTTGTGTCGGCTAAGTGGAATACCTATGATCAGAGCACTCGTACGCCATTGCTGGTGCGGTGGCCGGGAGTTGTGAAAGCGGGAAGCGTTGATGAGGATCACTTCATTAACGGAACGGATTTTATGCCAACCATTCTTGAAGCCTTGAATATTAAGGCTCCTAGGGACCTGGATGGTTTTTCATATGTACCCGTACTGAAGGGAAAGAAACAAAAAGGGCGCGATCATGTGATTACAGGACATTTTGAAGCCATTCACTATTACATGAACAAACAAAAACGTGCTGCTGCTTTAGCTAAGTTTGCCGAAAGAGGGTGGAGTTATGACGATTCAAAAAAGGGAATGACAAAAGAGATCCATATGCGTTGTGTTAGGTACCCAGACATTTCTTACGTATACAACGAATGGTCCGACGGTAAGGATTACTTCTATCTTGGAGGGGGCGGAACCGCCATGATGAAAGTGGCCAAGAAAAATCCCGATATTGCTAAGCGTATTCAGCATATCAAACACCGCACACCAGAAGAATTATTCGATTGTAATAAGGATCCAGATGAGCTTAATAACCTGGTCAATAATCCCGAATATAAGGAGAAGTTAGAATCCATGCGCCAAAAACTTTTGCATTGGATGAAAAAGACGAAGGATCCAATTTTGAAAACGTATAAAAGTCAAATTCAATAAAGCACCTGTTGCTGCTATTAGTATGTTCAGATCACAATTCACCTAATTCTGCTATTAATATGCTCAGATCACTACTTACCTTTTCTCTTCCTGCCTTAAAGCTCGTCTTTGCTCTATGCCTTTGCATATCACCAGCTCTCGAAGCACAAGCCACCTCACATTTAGGGGCTGATGGTAAAAGCAAGTCTGCTGTTCGCATAAAATCCACACGATCACCAGAAGCAGATGCTCTTTTCAATCAACTTAAGAGTCAAATGGGAAAAGGCATCCTCTTTGGGCATCAAAATGCAACTCTCTATGGTAGAGGTTGGCATTCCGCCAAAGGAGCTCCGCCTGATTCTTGCGACATCAAAGAATCAACAGGTTGCTATCCTGCAGTTTATGGATGGGATTTCAATACCATATGGAACCCCATGGTTCCAGAGAGCAAGATACCTCAAAAATTGGCTCACCTTCGTTCTCTGATAAAAAAGGCATCAAAGCGAGGAGGGATTCATGCCTTTAGTTGGCATATGTGGAACCCCGTCACAAAGCAGAACTTCTATGACACCACTCCTGCAGTGAAGCACATTTTACCAGGAGGAAATAAACACGAATGGTTCAAAAAAGAACTGCGAAGAATTGCAGATTTTTTTCGCTCTTTGAAAGACGATCGGGGCAATCCTATCCCAGTCATATTCCGTCCTTTTCATGAGCATAATCTGAAATGTTTCTGGTGGTCCCTTGCTCATTGTTCTAAAAAACAACATTCACAATTATTCGAATTTACGGTAAGGCACCTTCGTGATCATCTGGGTGTTCGGAATGCTCTTTATGCCATCAGTCCTTCAGGGAAGAGCATTCACTCTCAAGAAGATTACCTTTCTATTGCTCCTGACCTAGATCTGGTCGATGTGCTCGGGATTGATTATTACGATATTTCAAATAAACAACCTGTCAAAGTCTTAGAACATGTTGTCCGTTTGTCTAAAAAATACAATAAAATTGCTGCATTAACAGAGTGTGGTTACAAAAAAGGCCTCGGCGAAGCTCCCCACGACTATTACACCCAGAACTTCCTGAAGCCTTTCAAGAATAGTTCTTTAGCCAAAGAGATAGCCTTTTGCATGGTTTGGCAGAACGCTTCTGCTGAATCCTATTGGATTCCCGTAAAAGGAGACCCTCATCTAAAAGATTTCCTTAACTTTTGTCGCGACCCCTTTATCATACTTAGAAAGGACTAGAAATGATGATAAAGAAACATATCTCACAATTACACGGCATAATGATGACGAGACTTCTCCCACGCCAACACAGCATGGTTATGCCATGCTTATTTGTACTCCTTATTACTGGAGTTGACGCCGCAGATAGACTGACCTGCAATCTCATAGGCGTA
>JADGBV010000349.1 GCA_015231345.1 Planctomycetota bacterium | reverse complement strand
CTCACCAATATGGAGCTCTTTAAACTCGATAAGTCAAAGTAAAAGGTCGGTTGCCGAAGTTACGGACAAGGCCGAAAATTAGAGAACAAGGCGTTTCCTACTATAACTTAAAGAAGATAGGGACTACAAAGGACAAATTGGTCTTTCTTTTAGGCGAAAGAGAAAAAGCGATTGCTGCGTTGAAAAAAACATTAGCTAGCAAGCCTACTCCGGCAGCAAAACAACAACTTGACCTGTGTGTCTCTAGCGCATCTCGCATTAAAAAGCACTTGTTTTCAGGAACCTGACTTCTAAATTCCAAAATTAAACGTAGCCGTTTGACGGATATCCTTAACCGAACTGCCAATCATAACACGAAACTCTCCTGCTTCTGCAATCCAGGCTGAGCTCTCAGTGTCCCAAAATGAGAGATCTCTTTGATTCAAAGTGAAACTCACACGTTTGCTTTCTCCTGCCTTAAGCTCCACCTTATGGAAAGCTTTAAGCTCTTTATTGGGGCGTTCGACACTGGCTTTACTGTCCCCCAAATACAACTGCACAATTTCTTTTCCAGATCGCTTTGATGTATTGGTCACAGTGAGTGACAGCTCTATGGCATCGCTATCTTTACTGAAACGAGTGGGGATATCAATTCTATCATAGCTGAAGGTACTGTAGCTAAGACCGTGACCGAAGCAGAATAAGGGGTCTATCTTCATCTTTTCAAACCAGCGATGACCTATAAACACGCCTTCGGGAAATGAGCTTCCTTTAGCATTGTAGTCACTGAGGGCGATTTGTGGGCTATCCTTAAGGCTTTTGGGAAAAGTGATGGGGAGTTTCCCTGAGGGATTGACTTTGCCGAAAATAATATCCGCAAATGCGTGCCCTCCGTTGTTGCCGCCATACCAGCCCCACAAAATGCTGTTCGCTTTATCTACCCATGGCATTTGGGCTGGTGAGCCACCAATTAAAAATATCACGGTGTTTTTATTGGCTGCAAGAAGGTCTTCTATTACTGCATCTTGTTGGTTAGGAAGGATTAAGTTCGGGCGATCTTTGCCTTCGCGGTCATCCACATGACTAAGGCCGCCAAAATAGATAACAGCATCTGCACTCTTAGCGGCAGAAATATATTCATCCCTTGTGCAAAGAGGGCGATCAGGTGCTTCCCAGCCCATGCCAAACTGGTAACGACCATTATATTGAAGCTCAAATGAATAAACTTGATTTGCGTTTAGGCTAATGTCTATATGCTTGACTTCCATTGGCTCGTTTTTGCCGACTTTTTTAAACTTGCCTTTGAAGACTTCTTTGCTGTTAATGAGTAGTCGGATATCTCCCATACCTGTAAATTTAAGTTTATGTGTGCCATTTACTTTTGGTTTTATGTCGCCAAAGAGACTGAAGTAATTCATTTGCCTTGTTCCAACCCAGCGGTAAGCTGAATCGGCAAACCATGAGCTGCGTTTTATTTTAGTTCGTGTAGCATCTAGGTAAAAAACAGCTTCCCATGCTGGAATGCCAGCGCCGGGATCACGTGAAGTTAGGTAGGTGCCTGGTATTGGTTCTACGCTTTTTCCTGTATTATAAGACATGATCTCTAACTCAACATCATCTCCTAATGTATTGCGAAGCCCTTCTAGTGGTGTGACTTCATGTAGGGTTTTAACAAAAGAGGAGCCACCGCCATAGGCGTGTTTTTTATCTGCATTAGGGCCCATGACCAGAACTTTTTTTAGTTCTTTCTTGTTTAAAGGTAGCACTTTAACTGAATTTTTTAAGAGAACTGTGGAGCCAGCAGCAATGTCATAAGTTGTCTGATGGTGCTCTTTTACATTTCGTTTGCCACCCATACGGTACTCGTCCATCATTCCGATACGTAACTGCAAGCGCAGCATCCTTCTTACTTTATTGTCCAAAATACTCATGGGAATACGACCAGCAAGGATGTGTTCACGTAGAGGTCGGGCTAATTTAAATTCATCGTAATTAGGAGCATTTGTGCCCATTTCGAGATCAAGACCGTTCATGGGTGCATCGAAATCATTAATAAGAACATTCCAGTCCGTCATGAAAACACCATCAAAGCCCCATTCCTTTTTGAGAATATCGATCAGAATTTTACTTTGACAAGCTTGTTCTCCGTACACAAAGTTGTATGAACCCATGACGCTATAGACGCCAGCTTCTTTGACAGCAGCTTTGAATGCAGGAAGGTATACTTCGCGTAAGGTTCGTTCATCTGGTGTGGCATTCCATTTTCGGCGATTGAGCTCCTGTGTATTGAGTGCATAATGCTTGATGCATGCAGCTACATCTTTGCTTTGAATTCCCTTGATTTGTGGAACGACTAATGTAGAGACTAATGTCGGGTCTTCTCCCATATACTCAAAGGTGCGCCCATTGATGGGTAGTCTTGCCATATTGGCTCCGGGGCCGAGAATAATATCTTTGCGCCGGTGGCGAGCTTCAGATCCCAATACCTCACCATGACGTCGAGCAAGGTCTCTATCCCAGCTGCCGGCAACAGAAATTAAGGGAGGTAAATAAGTGGCATGATCGTTATTCCAGCCTGCGGGGATCCATTCAACTCGGTCTGTCTCTTCACGAACCCCGTGAGGTCCGTCACTCATCCATAATTCGTGAATGCCAAGTCGTTCAACTGATGAAATTGAGAATTTCCCGTTGGAGTGTAGTAAAGAAACTTTTTCGGCTAAAGTCAGTTGCGAAAGCAGGGCTTCAACTCTCTCCTCAAGCCCATGCATTCTCTGCTTTAAAATATGATTCCGATGACTATGGGCACTCCCCATGTTGTCACCAAAGATTGAGTGGGGATAAAAGAATACCGATGCGAGGATAATCAGTTGTACGAGGTGCTTTTGAAAGATGCTTGTCATTATTGTACTCATAGTAATAGTTTCTTTATTTTTGATTACCTTATAATATTAAGATGCTAGCTTTGATTATTCAGCTAAGAAATTATAATATATGATATCAGACAACAAGGCGCTGAGGCAGAAAAATCTGAGTGGCATTAATTTTATAAAGACTTGACAAAAGATATATGATATCATATAATAGAACGATAATGACCCAACTCGTGATGTTGACCATGACTAAAATGAAAAAAAGAACTCAGCCTAAAGGTAAGACCTTAAGCGTATTAAGTGTCTCCGCTCTCATCTTTCTAATTCTGGCCATCCAAGGCTCATATGCTTCTGGCTTTACCCCAAAATTTTCAATCGACTCCAAAGAATACACTCCGAAAAGCTGGAAAGCGAAGTGGATCTGGAATACAGAGAGCGAAGATAATCAAGTCTTACTGGCGAGAAAAACCTTTGACTATCAAAAAACAACTAAGGCCCATCTCTATATTACGGCAGAATCGCATTATAAATTATGGATTAATGGCCAATTTGTCTCCAGGGGCCCAGCTAGAAGTGCTTCACATCACCAGTCATTTGATATTTTTGAAGTCAGTAATTACCTGTTGCCTGGTAAGAATACCATTGCTGTTCAGGTTCATTTTCATGGCATTATGAATTCATATTACAATAAACAAATTCCTGGGCTCCTGGTGCAGTTGAACGATCAAGATGGTGAACCCATTATGATCTCCGATAAATCATGGAAAGCAAAAAGAGACAGGGGTTGGGATAGTCGAACCGAAGTTGTCAATTCAGTCAATAGCGCGAACTACTCTGGATGTTATGACTTTTCAAAGGCCTCTCCTGGATGGCATTTGAATTCATATGATGATTCCAATTGGCCAAAAGTCATCTATCAAACAGTCAAAAGTTGGCCATCGACACCTAAAGAACCATATGCACTGCAAAAACCATGGTTCTCTCTGGTAGCACGTGACTTGCCACCACTTAAGGAGTATGACAAGCGCCCTCAATCTATTCTAGAAATCTTAGAGGCACCTCAGTATGCAAAGTACCCTCAATGGGGGCCGGGCGAAAAGTATAACGCACTGAAAAGATCAACACAAGATATTCATCGTCCCCTTAAAAGATGTAAAGTCAAAGGAGTCGAAGCATTCATGCGAGGCGAAGGCCCACTATTAGTGAAGAACTCATATCCAGACACTAAATGGATCAGGCAGCCTCTTTATCACACAACGATAATTTTTGATTTTGGCAAAATACACGATGGTTACCCGAAAATAAAAATTAAAGGTGGGAAGGGAGCAATTGTCGATATCAATTATGCGCCGTATTTGCTAGATGGTGTTTTTCATCCCAGTATCATTCAAGATAACTTTT
>JADGBV010000348.1 GCA_015231345.1 Planctomycetota bacterium | reverse complement strand
GTAAATAAAGGAAAAAGATGATGATTGTGGTCATCCATTCGAGTTGCGTTAATATTTGTAGGCAAGCCCAATTCAAGCTTATCGTGGACAAAATCAAGCAGGTGAGCCCCCCAATCTCCTAACATGCCCATGCCGTACTCATGAAAGCCTCGCCAATCAAATGGGTGATATAAATTACTATAAGGCAACACTTTACGGGGGCCACACCATAGATCATAGGTTTTAAGATTATCTGGAATGGCAGCAGTTGGTGGCGCTCCTTTAAAACGCTTGTCAGCCTTCATAAACCATAGTGAAGGCGTTTTCCAAGCTTCCATTTTGACAATATTTGAGATAATCCCTTTATTAACTAAGTGTCCAAACTGATGATAACCGGTTGAGGTATGTCCTTGATTACCCATCTGTGTAACAACGCCAAATTTTTTCTCCGCTCTCATGAGAATTTCAGATTCTTCGAAGGTGTGGGTGAGAGGTTTTTCAACATAGACATGTTTTCCTAATGCCATGGAAGCGATAGCAGCGGTAAAATGAGTATGATCAGGTGTAACGACACTCACAGCATCAATATCCTTACCTACCTTGTCGAGCATAACACGAAAATCATGGAATGTTTGCGCCTGTGGGTTAGCTGCAATTGTTTTACTACCCCACTTAAAATCGACATCACATAATGCAACAATATGAGCTCCGTCTTTCGCAAGAGAAGGGATAACACTCTTAGCTCGACCGCCTACTCCAATACAACCAATATTAACTCTCTCACTTGGTGGCAAAGGAGAATTTGCCTGCTTTTTACTATTCTTTGAATTTTTCGCAGCCGTAAGGTATGAAGGAAGAATTGTGCAACCAAAGGTTAAGGATGCGTTTTTGATGAACTTGCGCCGAGAGTTTTCTGTCATCTTCAAAACCAATTATAGATAAGAACGAATATTAGTGTATTATGGTGAGCGCATTAATAATAGCATTTATTTTTTTATTATGCCGAAAAAATACAATAGATTATATACTAATGCCTAAATCTGGATCATATTGATCTACAATTGATCAAATATGCAATCTCCAAATGAACAGAAACATGACTCTTTTGCAAAGAGCCTAAGTAAGAGTTCTACTTTTCTCCTTCGATATACTTCTCGATTTCATTATTAAAACAACTATAAGCATGAGCCATTTTGCTATAGGGGTTTTGCTTAAAATCTACGACCCCTTGCTTCACTCCCCGGCCATGCGGTTCATGTTGCGATAGGTAAGTGCAGCGAAAATAACCGCAAATATACTGTGAGGAGTAGCTTTCATGCAGGAATTTCATGGTCTCCAAACTCGCATCGGACTCACTCCCAGCCTGGGAGAAGGTCGTATATTTGTAGTCTTTTGTGTAGAAGCTAATCTGATGATCCGCAATCAATACAGGTTTTCCTGTAAGGGCATGAATATGATCCATCGTATCTTTGGGGTATGGGTAGCTAGAGGGCATGGATTCTCCATAGCCATCGCCAATCTGTACGGATATGGCATCCACATATTTTGCGGCCACTTTTAGGATTGCATCTGGATGATCACCCAATAAAAAACGATCACCTAATAATGGAATATTGGGGAAATACTGATCATGAAATTGATTGCCTAAGTGATAATACTTCTTGGCAATTTCTACCATGAAAACCTCATCGTCTTTTATAATCGTAGGATGGCCTAAATATAATATTGAAAAGTCATATTCCTCTAGTGCCCTTAGATTATCATCGCTGAGGCTATAGTATTCTTTTAATTTCTCCATATTTCCCTCATATCTTTGTTTTAGGAAACTCACATAAGCTTTCTTACCATCTGCCTCTACACCCAGCAAGCGGATTTGAGAAACCCAGTCTGTATTTCTTAGCATACGAGATTTATGTAGATTCCAAGCCGGCAGATCAGTCCATACCATACCCATAAGTCTATCTGGTTTATAAGTCCATTGGGCCGTTTTCTTAAAGTTATTCTCCAATGAAGTCGCGAATGAATCTGAAAAAACATCGGGGAACTGTGCATGTTCGAGGTGATAGAAGCCCTGCTTAGCGATATTCAGTGATCCAATATAATACATGCCGTCTTTGATTAATTGAGGGCCCGTTCCGTATCCGCCGCAATTAAACCCCCAATTCACCATATTATCCAATAAATCCTTTTTAACCGCCACTTCACTTTTACCCTGAACTCCCTTGTTGAAGAGGACATTCAAGTGATTGATACCTATGGGGTAGAAGCCCTCACCTTTAGGGGTGATGAAGAGATAACGACCTTCGTGTTTCTGTAAATAAAAGTGGCCTTTGCCCTCATATTTAATTTCAGGGAATTTTCCGTTTTGGAGGGGCACTTCTCCATACATTATAGTTGCAGTTAAGAATAGTATTACGAATAATTTCATCATCTCAGTTTTCCTTTGTTTCTTGCTTTTGGGTTTCTTTAGACCTAGTCGGATTTATAGTGTATTTTCTCATGTGAATCATATTTTCATGCTTATTATCTACTACAAGTGGCCTTTCAATGATATCCACCTTTTTTTCAAAAGAGAACACATCATCATGTTATTCATTTTTATAGATTTTTCAAAATACAGCCACCAAGGCAGCCCTATAAACAAATTGAATTTTTAGTTAATTATCACTTGACTAAAGCAATCATTTTAGATATGATATCTGATATCTAGCCAAAAATGGATTCTTCATCCGACCCTCAAACCCCGCAAATCTCAACCGGAATCAAAGGAAAAGTCATGAAAATTATTATCAGAAGCAGATATACATTCCTTTGTTTATTCATTTCAATACTTAGCCTGCCAGCACTTAAGGCTGAGAACCTGAAAACATCAGAAGCTGATTGGTTTCCCTGGCGCGTCCCCTACAGCTCAAGTGTGGTGGACTTATCCCACCTTGTTGAAGCCCCTGCTGGTAAACACGGATTCCTCAAAACCAAAGAGCGTAACTTTGTTTTTTCCGACGGCACACCCATCAAGTTTTGGGGAACGAATGTCGTTGGGATAGCCTGCATGCCAGAAAAAAAGAACGCTGTTATCTTAGCCAAAACCATGCGAAAACGTGGATTTAACCTGGTTCGTTTTCATTTCTATGAAGCCAAATGGACGGGCGATAAAGGCGCCACAACTTTAATCGACTACACGAAAGGCGACAGTCAGCATTGGCGTGAAGATAAGTTGGACTTAATGTTTTACTTCATCAACGAGCTCAAGAAAAATGGTGTCTATACGATGATTGATGCAAACTCTGGTCGTGAATACCTTAAAGGAGATGGTTTACCCACTCGACTTCCTCCAAGAGCTAGAGGGCATGCTATTTTTGTCGAGAGATGTATTGAGTTACAAGAAGACATGATTTCTCGACTTTTTAGCCGCAAGAATCCCTATACAGGACTAGCCATGAAAAACGATCCCGCCATCGCCATACTCAATCTGAATAACGAGAATGATTGTCTATACGGTGGCGTACCCTGGAACCTAGAACCGTATACTCAGCAGATGAAAAAACGCTATAAGAAGTGGGCTGAAGCACGTGGCGAGAAAACAGTCCCTTCCAATTTGAATAAGGTGAGTTTTTGGCCTAATCGCCGCTCTAAACATTGCACCAAGTTCCTTATGAACATACAACAAACATATCAAGAACGAATGGCGCATTTTTGTCGTGAAACTGTAGGGATCAATGCCCTTCTCTGTGGCACCAACTGGAATATGGGCTTCTTCACACCCCTCACCCATCAATCAATGGACTTTTCAGATTGCCATCTCTACGAAACACATCCAGCAAAAAAGAAAAAAATCAGAGGTTTATACCCCATTCCCAATAAACTAGCCCTGGGTGAACACGAACTTGAATTCCACTCTAAAAACCTCTTTAAAGTTGTAGATAAGCCTTTTTTTAGTAGTGAATGGGATCACCGCATGCCAGTGGAATATAGGGCCGAATACCCCTGTTTTCTCGCTTACCAAGCCGCATTTGGGAATTGGGCAGGCCTCGTTCACTTTTCCGCAATGACGACCAATCGAGTCTTGGATTTTGCTGAAGGTAACTCCAATTCATGGTATGACCCGGCCATTTACGGACTTTTTCCTCACGCTATCCTACTGTACCAGCGAGATGCTTTACCCGCCCAAAAGACCGTCGTCATGAAGGTGGACCCAAAAAAAATTGATGTGATGCAACAAACCTTCCCCGCACAAATCAAAAGTTCTGAGGTTCATAATTTTTTAGTATCCACTGAAGAACAACCACAAG
>JADGBV010000347.1 GCA_015231345.1 Planctomycetota bacterium | reverse complement strand
CTTATTTCCTGAATTATTAAGGGAAAATGGTTATTGGGTGGGGCTTGAAGGGCGTCATCATCATCTTGATGGCAAGCTAGAGAGTAAAGAAGCGCCTCATATATTGGAGGCTCTGAATCAGATGAGAATGAAGGAGCTTGATGAGCGCTTAGATTATGTGAATGTGACAAAAACGAAAGGTGCCTATTTGGCAAAAGTCGCTGAACGTTTTTCACAAACGCTGGATGAAGTCCCTGAAAATAAACCCTTTTTTCTCTATTTTGGCTTTAATCAGCCCCACCGAAAATTTGGTGACGACCACGAAGGCATTGACCCCAAAGAATTACTCTTACCCCCAGATTTCCCTGATTTACCAGGTGTTCGCTTAGATTATGCGCGCTATTTGGCTGAAGTCCGTGATCTCGATGCAGGCATTGGTTTCATAGAGAGAATTTTGCGCGAACGGGGCTTAAAAGAAAGCACCATGGTGATTTTTATGGGTGATAATGGCGAAGCGCTGCTTCGTGGAAAGGGGACGCTTTATAGGCGTGGCCTCAACGTGCCTTTGATGGTCCGCTGGCCGGGAAAAGTTAGGGCTGGTGCTGTAAAAGACGCCCTGGTGAGTGGAGTGGATATCGCTCCGACAATCCTTGAAGCTGCAGGTCTGGAGAAAAATCGAAATATGACTGGGGTGAGTTTTCTGCCTCTACTGAAAGGGCAAAACTACAAGGGGCGTCAGGTGATTTTTGCCGAGCGGGGCTGGCATCATGGTCAGATTACGCGCACCAATGGCTTAGACTTTTCGCGTTCAGTCGTGACAAAAAAGTATAACTATATTTATAACGCTTTACCAGACAGGGTATATACCCCTGTGGATATGGAGCATAAAAATGTGGCATGGGAGGAGATAAAAAGGGCGCACGACACTAAGAAGCTAAAACCACTTCATGAAAAGCTCTTCTTCTTAAAGCCAAGGCCCATCTTTGAGCTTTACGATAAAAGCAAAGATCCCCATGAACTGCACAATCTTGCTGGCAGCGCAGCCTTTCGTGATATTGAAACGGAGCTTAGGCAAGAGTTAGATAAAGAAATGATTCGCGAAAGCGATTACCTGCCTTTGCCAAGTCATGTTTTTGACTTGCTCAATCAAAAGAGAAAAATGGAGAATAAAACCGCGCGATGAGAAATGGTATGAAAAGAATCACAACAGCAATTGTTGCTTCATGTCTATGGCTGACAAGTGGAGCAGAAAGCCGCCAGCCAAATATCGTTGTCATTATGGCTGATGATGTGGGACACGAGTGTTTTGGCTGTTATGGAAGTGAACAGTATAAAACGCCGCAGCTGGATCAGTTAGCTCGGAGTGGTATACAATTTAATCATGGCTATTCTCAGCCATTGTGCACTCCTAGCCGCGTGAAAATCATGACGGGTAAATCTAATGTCTACAATTACGTTGACTTTAGCTGCTTGGCTCCTACAGAGAGAACTTTTGCTCATGTGCTAAAAGACGCTGGTTACGCAACTTGCATCGCAGGTAAATGGCAGTTGCTTTTGCGCGATAAGGACCTTAAACCAGGAGTAAACCCTGGGACAATGCCAGAAGATGCCGGGTTTGATGAACACTATATGTGGCAAGTGAAAGATCGAGGCTCGCGATACTGGCAGCCAACGTTAACATTCAATGGTGAAACCAAAAGCTATACGAAAGATCAATATGGGCCTGATCTTTTATCCGAACAAGTCTTGGGGTTCATGGAACGAAATAAAGACAAACCCTTCTTAGTCTATTATCCCATGCTCTTGGTTCATAGTCCTTTCCCTGTGACACCATTGAGTGAAGACAAAGACTGCAAAGACCCTCAGAAGAACTTTGAAGATATGGTTTTCTATATGGATTACCTGATTGGAAAGTTAGCAGCCAAACTAGATGAATTGAGCATACGGGATAATACGCTGATTGTCTTTATGGGTGATAATGGCACCCATGGTAGCCTAAAATCTAATTTGAAGGGCAGAGTGGTGAGGGGCTCCAAAGGAAAAACCATCGATGATGGCATTCATGTACCTTTTATTGCCAACTGGAAAGGGCATACGGCTCCTCAACAAAATAATGACTTGGTGCATATCGGTGATATCTTTCCCACTGTTGCCGAATTAGCTGGTGCCAAGATGCCCGAGGGAATTACAGGAAGGTCTTTTGCTGCTCTGCTTAATGGAAAGGTATGTGACCCGCGTGAGTCTATGTATATGTATTATAACAGTCGGCCATCGGAAGGAAAGGGCACTAAAGTGCTAGCGCAAACGAAGGAATGGAAGCTCTATAGTACGGGTGAATTGTATCAGTACTCTAAAGACATACTGGAAAAAGAGAGCTACAGTGCAGGCTCCGAGCCTGAGCGAGCGAGTGTCATGCGTGCTAAGTTGCAGGAGCTTCTAGATGCTCACCCAAAAGAAGGGCTAATGATTGCTAAAGCGCCCGAGGGGCATTTGGCTAAAGAAAAGAAGAATAAAAAGGCTAAGAAAAACAAGAATAAGAAGTAATTCCTAAGAGCTCTAGGGCGATAGGAAGTAGCCTATATGTTATAGCCCCTTATTCCTTTCAGGAGGAAATACCTTATCAATAATACTTCTCTCAATTCTCTTTTGACCTTGGAGTGTACGCAGGTTATTGGTGGCGTGCAAGTTCTCTGGCCAAAGCTCTAAAGCTTTCTCGTAAAAAGCCACAGCTTCGTCGTAGTTGCCTTTGTACTTATAAGCAAGGGCAAGGTTGGTGTAGGCTACGGAGACACGGCGATGATTCTCCTTGAGGGCCATTTTGGTGTCCACAACTCGCCTTTTTAATATCGCCTCTATATCTCTATCTACTAAGGCTGGATCGTCTTTAGGAAAATAATCAATAAATTCCTTTTCTAATTCCTCTAAACTTTTGTCTTGGTATTGCTCCTGCCACGTTTCATAAATAGCGATACTCTTTTGGCTAGACTCTAAGGCTTGATTTAGTGATGCTTCCAAAATAGCTTTTTCCGGAATTTTCCCTGCATCACTGCTGATTAAAATAGCCTCCTCGACTTGTATCAGATGGATTGAAGCGCGGTCATTGTGAACCACTCCCATTTCATAAGACTTTTCATAAGCCTCCAGGGAGCTTAAATCGGCCTCGATGGTCTTGAGCAATTGAAAGCATTGAGGGTAATCCCTTTCTTCCAGTAGCTTCGAGAGGTAGTGCATGTTCTTTTTGCTCTGGGCAACTCTGGGGTCTTCGCTAGCATTAATTTTAGCATAGTGAAGGTAAGCGCCTAAAACCATCAGGCCTGTGATGGCCATTGTTCCGAGAAGAACTTTGAGAGTGGTTGGTTTCATAAGAAAGGTTGCTTTTGAAGTGCTATTTAAGAGTAAGCCTTGTGAGCTTTGGTGAGTTTAAGAGTTTGCCTCTTTTTGATAATGCAGCTAAGGCAAAAAAAAAGGAGACCGAGTGGACTCGGTCTCCTTTTCAAAAGATTAAAAATACCCTTTAGTCGGCTTTTACACCATGTACATTGACAGCTAGGAATTTTTTCACATCTTCTGGAGTTGGCTCTGTCATTTTCGCAACAATGATATGCACGATAATGGAAAGGGGAGCGCCAAACCAAGCGAAGTACCATGGATTCACCCAGTATGTTATCATATCTTTACCAGGAAGATCGATTTGGAATTTACCGGCAACAAAGTAAGCAATAGCGAGTAAAGAAACGCCCAATCCAGTTGCAAGTCCAGCAGTAGCACCGGCACGATTAGATCCACTCCACCAAATACCCAATAGGAATAGTGGGAAAAGTGTACAGCCCGCTAGAGAGAAGGCGGTGGCGACTAACTGAGCAATAAGTGCTAGTTTAAATAAGGCCACAATCATTACGCCCACAGCCATAAGGATAGTTCCCAATTGAGCCATTTTCATTTGCATTTCGCCTGAGGCTTCTGGTCTGAAAACTTTATGGTAAAGGTCGTGAGAGAAAGCGGATGCACCAGCAACTAGAAGGCCAGAAACTGTAGAGAATGCAGCAGATACTGCACCTGCAGCCAAGAAACCAACAATCCATGGGTGAACTTCACCTAGTTGAGCTGTGTAAACAACAATCGCGTCTTTGGAAAGAGCGCCAATATCAGGGTGAGAAGACATAACTTTACCTAAGGCTGAATAAACAGGAGCGAACCAGTAAAGAACGGAGATGAAAAATAGACCCCAAACCACTGACCAACGTGCATCACTTGTTTTAGGTACAACATAGAATTTTTGAATCACGTGAGGAAG
>JADGBV010000346.1 GCA_015231345.1 Planctomycetota bacterium | reverse complement strand
TCTGTGATTTAAGAGATATGGTCGGCAGTGATATTTCAACCGTATCAAAACACCTTTCTGTGCTAAGGAATGCCGGAATTGTATGCGATGAGAAGCGTGGGACGCAAATTTTCTATCGTCTCCGAGTTAAGTGTGCCCTTAACTTCTTCAGCTGCATTGAGGCTGTATTAAAAAGCAAGGCAGAAGAGGAAGCAGAAGCCTTATCATGATGATTAACGGAATGTTATTGACCTATTGAGGATGCCATGAAGAAGATTCAAATTTTAGGTACGGGTTGCCCTAAATGTCAGCAACTAACAGAGAACGCCGAAGTTGCTGCTAAGGAAGCTGGCTTCGAGTATGTACTTGAAAAGATTCAGGATATGAATGATATTATAAGCTTTGGTGTCATGGCGACTCCAGCCTTGGCCATTGATGGTGAGATCAAATCATCTGGCAAGCTATTATCAGCAGAAGAAATCAAAGCACTATTCTAAGCCTAAGAGCTTCTCCATAATGACTCTCAAAGGAATAATCACAGGATTGCTGCTTCTTTTTGTCGCCATTAGTCTTGGCACCCTGGTGGTGCAGGAGACCGGTGTACTCGATAAGCCCAAAGAATATACTGGGACCAAGGAAGAGGCTATGGGAATTAGCGCAGATAAGAGGCAGCTTAATGCAGAGAAAGGCCAGTCTAACGCAGACAAAGACCTATCTAACGCAGGTGCCCAGCTTAACGCAGACAAAGGCCTGTCTTGCACAGATGACTTGCTTAACACCACCAAAGTAAAAGCAGCCTTAGCCAATAAGGTCATCGTTTATTACTTCCACGGCAATGCTCGTTGCAAAACTTGTTTAGCCATAGAAACTTACTCCAAAGAAGCCATAGATTCATCTTTTGGGGAGGCCCTCAAAAGTGGTGAATTGGAATGGCGTACAGTTAATGTCGATGAAAGTGAAAATAGTCACTACATCGAGGACTTTCAGCTATCCACCCGTTCAGTTGTGCTTGAGCGTATAGCTGAGGGCAAGCGAGAAAGCTGGAAGGACTTGCAGCAAGTTTGGGATTATATTCGTGGAGATAAAGAAGAATTCCTCCAGTATATTCAGCAAGAAACAAAAGCATACCTTGAGGGCCTACCCATATGACTCCCATGCTTATTGGAATCGCTTCAGCCTTTTGGCTGGGCATATTGACGTCAATCAGCCCCTGCCCTCTGGCCACCAATATCGCTGCCATTTCATTTGTGGGCCGCAGGGTGACCAGTCCAGGAAAAGTATTCTTAGCAGGAGTTTTATATACCGCCGGCAGAGCCCTCACTTATGCTACCTTAGGTATGCTCCTAGTTTCAAGTATCCTGACGGCTCCTTATATTTCTCATGCCCTGCAGAAATATATGAACAAAGCCCTGGGGCTAATATTGATTATAGTGGGTATGGTTTTGCTAGAGCTTATTAAAATCAACCTTTCGGGTTCGGAAGTCAGCGCAAAAATGCAAAAGCGCGTAGAAACCTTGGGGGTGTGGGGAGCGCTTCTCTTAGGGGTTGTTTTTTCCCTCTCATTTTGTCCTGTTTCGGCAGCACTTTTTTTTGGTAGCCTGCTGCCTCTAGCTGTAAAATTAGAATCAGGAGCTCTTTTACCTTCGGTCTATGGGCTGGCCACAGGATTACCCGTACTCATCTTTGCCTCCCTCATAGCCTGGGGAACAAAACGAGTTGGCGAATCCTTTAACAAAGCTCTACAGTTTGAAAAATGGGCTCGAAAGATTACGGGCTTTCTTTTTATTGTTGTTGGAATTTACTACTGTTTGGTTTATATATATGCTGTAATATAATGATCGTCGGCTCCAAAGATCATTTGCCCCAGCAACATCGAACCAAGGACTGATATTATTTAGTTTGCAGTAAAGTGTAGCGCACGGAAGGCAGTCCCGCCTTTACGCAAACGACCAGGTTTATTATCTATAAGTTCAAGAGTCATCACATGATTAACGTATTCAAGATCATCAAATAGCATAATAGTTTGTGGGTAGTGAAAGCCACTATACTTGTGGATAGGGTCAATATCAACAGGAGATTTACCGTCAATGCTACAGCGAAGAATCCCAGTATCTGGACCTGACAAGACATAAGCTCCAATTGCCGTACCCTTAAACGAAACCTTAAGCTTAGCACCAATTGTGGAGCTATGAATCATTGTACTCTCTTTAAAGCGTCCACGCACCCTGCCCCCCACTTCTTTCCATTTAGGCACTGCTACAACCCAGGCATCGTCCATTTCAATATCTGACAGGGGAATAAAACGCCCACGCAAATAGCTCATCGCATCTTTTAGCTCAACCATCGAGTGATCTATGGGCTTGAACTTAGCCGCTAAGGGCCTTGACCATTCTTTTAAAAGGGCATTCTTAATCATGGAGGCGCACATTCCATTACCCGTTTTATTGGGGTGAACACCACCGAAGCGCTTCCAGTCCATTGTTCCAGCATTGACCTGATCGGCTAGTTCTTGGGCAAGATCATTATTGGCAATATTATGATGTACAGCAACAGCAGCGTGAGCATCGTGTGATCCATGTGCTTTTCCTGCCCTTAGGGCTGCGAGCATTTTTTCGTTCACAAAATGAGTCATAATGATATCTGACTTTGGGTTATGCCGGCGAACTTGAGCAATAATCCCTTCCATGCCGCGAACAGCTCGTTTCTGACTATAAACGCCATCTTGATCATCATTGACCGAGAACTCAACGAATAACAAATCCACAGAGCCTTTCGACAAGACATCACGCTCAAGCCTAAATACCCCTGTATCTGAACATGTGGACGAAATACCTGCATTCGTAAAAGTAAAGTCTGTCTGTGGAAATTGTTTCTTTAAAAACTCACACATCATGGGGCGATACCCATTCATTTCAGTAATGGAACCGCCAAGAAATGCTACATGGCCACGCTTAGTTTGTTCAAATACCGCCCGGCAATTATTGTAGTTGCCACGCATATGAAAGTTATTAGAACTCACAGGGACGTGTCCGTTCTTTTTAGCACTCACACCTTTATTATGTTTGACTATAAAATCAACTATTTGGGAAGGGTCTTTCAAGCTATGGGGATGATGCCCTACTTCTTTTTTATGAATGACCTCAAAAATTCCACCTAAGGATTGATAACGATTTTTAGCAATTGCCGTATTTTCATCAACAGGCACAATCACATCTTTATCGCCCACTACGTGAATAATCGGCACACCGGCTTTAACTAGAGGAGCCAAGTTATCGATTGGATTCTTTGTATAAGCCAAGGCCTGTTCTTCAGTCAAGCCATAAGCATCAAGACACTTCTTCCATAATTTTGGATTCCCTTCACCCTTAGCTTTGCCTCCAGGCCAACTTTTAAAGTCCATAACTGGCGCATCAGCGTAAATAACAGCTACTTTATCAGGGTTTGCTGCAGCCCAGTTGTAGACAGTCAAGCCACCACGACTCAACCCCTCTAAAACGACACGATCGGCAAATAAATGCTCAAAGCGTAGATAATTATAAAATTCATTCCAACGAGCTACAGCCTTTGGATTTCCAAATAAATTAGACACATCACAGTAAACGACATGATAGCCAAGTTTTAACATGGCAATATCAAACTGAGGTTCATGCCCCCAAAAACGTGCACGCCACACCCAGGGCTTGCCATCGGCATGTTTGTTTGGTGCGACAATTTTGCAATTTCCATCTGTGTACATATCGAAGCCGTGAAACTTGGATTTAATTCCTTTAAATGGAGCATTTTCTGTATTGGCTTTCTTTGAGTTCTGAGGGGCATTCTTTAATTTACCCTCTTTGATCCCCGCTGCAGAAGTAATACTATCAACTTTACGAACTGCCTGTTTCACTTCAGCTGTGACGTAAAATGACCACAGACAAATGACTACACTAATTAAAAGCCTTTTTTTCACAAGCATCTCACTCGAATCGAATTCCTAAAAGAATACTATATGGGAATTCAATAAGGTTTTCAAGCAATCCTTTAGATCAACAGGATTAGTCCGACAAATCTAGTCATGTATCATCAATTTGAACAATGCCAAATATGACAGTCACTCCTCTAAGGATTCAGTCCGTCAACAGGCGTGTTCTCGGCTTAGCAATGGCTTGCTCCAGAAGATCTTCCAGTTCCTGGGAGATTTCTGGGTATTGGCGATATAGATTCTTTTCTTCCATAGGGTCTTTCTCAAGGTTATAGAGCTCCTTATTCCCCCTGCTTACATATGGTTTATTATTGTTGTTGGGATAGGCATTGTCTATGAGT
>JADGBV010000345.1 GCA_015231345.1 Planctomycetota bacterium | reverse complement strand
AAAAACTTAGTAATCGAATTGATCAAAATGTCCTGTCATCACAAATGCAGGATTTACCAAGATCATTCAGTGAAAAACTTGATAACTTCGTCAACAACGATAGACTTCGAGTTCTTCAAAGTGAGTTTTGCCAACGGCATTTCCTCCACCTTTGCATCTCGCCCTCTGGCTTGGAAGCTTTTTTAAGCTTATATAAATCACCCACTGCAGATTCACTGAGTCTAGATGATGCAAGAAGTTTCTTAAGCACTGCAGGAATCGTTTACGGAATCACGGAAGATCATCTGAAAAAATTTCTTAATGTAGACTTTTTCACCACATCTTTTATTGGCACCATGGTCGCTTTAGGTCGTAAATCTGAAGCAGGAGAAGCGGGGAAAATTGAGCTTCTTAAAAGGCCCTACAACTCATCTCACCCACGTGACCTAGAAGAATTTGACCAGGTTTTTGCCGAAGAAGAAATCGCCCATATTATTCCTCCTATCAAAGGAGTCCCTGGAGTCAATGTTTTAGGCGAAGAAATACCCTGTCCTTTTATCCAAGGGGTTGAGTATCGTTTTAATCAGTTTATACATACCATCAACACGGGCGACCAAGTTTCCCTGATGGCATCAAGTAATGGTTACCTGAAAAAGTATGATTCTGAAATCTCACTCAACAAAGAGTTTAAGGTTTCAGGTGATATCACGATTCATCGTGGCAACCTTATTTATGCCAATGATGTCGTTGTGAATGGTAATATATGTGACAATACCTCACTTAATATTGGCGGCAACTTAAATGTAAATGGCATGGTTGAGCAATGCCAGCTTCAGGTGGATAAAGACTTATACATCAACAAAGGTATCTTCGGTCGTGCCAATTGTAACGTCGTTGTTAAAGGTCGCATTAACTGCAAGTATATCAATGAAACTGAAGTGGAGTGTGATGGAATCGTCCATGTTGAAAAGGAAATCCTCAACAGTCAGATCTGGTGCAAAGATTCATTAGAGGCAGTCAATGCCGTTATCGTCGGTGGCAGTCTTTTCTCCCAAGACACTTTAACGGCAAAAACACTTGGTTCGGAATTAGGCCTAAAAACGCTCATATGTGTGGGCTTGGATTATCAAGAATACCGTATTGAAAAACTGCTCAAACCAGACATCGTAGAACTGGAAGAAAAGATTTTGGAAACTAAAGAGCATGCTAGAAAAGCGTCTGGTGACAATGCAGCCATCATTCAAGAACACATCGAAAGCATGGAAGGGGAGAAGGAAAGCAAAGAACAAGAGATTCAATACCTCGAGCAGCATATCCTCAAGCAAAACTTAAAAGGTGAAATTATTGTAAGCGAAAGCATTCACCCCGGCGTAACTATGATGATTGGTTTCGCTGAAATGACAGTAAAACAAACCATCGTAGGACCAGTGAAGATCACTTGGCGTGATGAAGAAAACTTACTGATCCAACCCCATAAAAGCCAAATCGAATAAAATAAAGGCGAAAAAAAAGCGACCACTAGGATCGCTTTTTTTTATTCAATGTTAATGATTGCCTTAAACTGGCTTGAATTAAGCAAACAACATCCCTTGAGAGAGCTCCTGCGCAGTTTTTTCGCTAACCAGAATCTTAACAATCTCATAAGCAAAATCAGCAGTTGTGCCAGGGCCACGACTTGTAAGTACATTATCCACTAAAACAACTTTATCCTCAACACAAGTTGCTCCCAATAATTTTTCTTCAAAACCTGGGTAGCAAGTTGCTTTTTTCCCTTCAAGTAAACCATGAGCCCCCAGAACCATTGGAGCGGCACATACAGCAGCCACTAGCTTAGCCTGAGCATTAAACTCCTTCACCAATTCCCCAACTCGCTCACTGGCTAGCAAGTTATCTGAGCCAGGTAAGCCTCCGGGTAAAACGACAGCATCGTAGTCGTCATAGCTATTTTGATGAATATCGCCTTCACTTTGCACTTGAAGCCCATGCGCTCCAGACACCAAACCTGGCTCCAGGGAGTGAACGCATAAATTCACACCAGCTCGCCTTAAGATATCTATAATCGTAATGGCTTCAATTTCTTCAAAGCCCTCAGCCAAAATCAAAAGTACTTTCTTCGACATTTATTCTCCTACTTAATTAAATCGATTCCTTCATAGCGTTTATCGCCACCAATCTCCCAAAAAGGCAATCCATACCTTTTGCAGCTCATCCATTTCCCATCCATAGCCATTTGATACTCAATACTAATTTGACCATCTGAAAAGGAAAATTCAATGCCTTGACTCTTATGTTCAACTAACTTTAAGTCGCTCACTTCACCAGATGGAGCCATAATAGACACATTCCACCATTCTTTTGCATGACATTTGAGAGCCGCAAAATAATTTCGACCTCCAAGAGTGTCATGCTGATCAAAACCTGTTCTCCATTCACCTTGAGGAGAACCTTTAGAGACCATGGACATGCCACTAACCTTCTGATAAAAACCATGACTATGCTTCACCAGAGGATAATTGGCCGATCTAAAAAAGAGCTCCAAAGCACTTGTTGTTTCACATTTAATATGATCAATCACAATAAGCATGTCAGAGCTAAGCCACATTAAGCAACGCTCAAAACGCACTAAGCGTGCATCTTCAGAGTAAGCCGGTTTAATTTGAGACCTAATAAGAAGACTGTCTCCTCTACGCCTAATAGCCGTCACCGTAGAATTACAATTATTCACTTTTAGTTCTTGTAATGAAAAACTAGGATACCCCTCGGTAATCTGTCCCATGCCATCAACTAAAAGAGTATTATGGTGATGAGTCTGTTTAATACGAGTTCGCCCAGAGTCACTTAAGATGGAACGTCCTTTAACATACCAAGAAAAACTGCCTTGATCGGGGTGGTCAGCTTCAAAAGACAAGTATTTATTGCCATTACGCCATGTATGGTAAAGATACTTACTCCCTGGGCTACCAGCCTTATATGAAAGGTAAGCTTCATTAATTGTGCTGCCTTTTTTGGCACTTACAACACCCCAGTCAGGAAAATAACTGACATTCATTTGCCTAGGCCAACGGACAGCCTCAAGGCTTTTGCCGTATAGAAGAGTTAAGAAATCCCACGGGTAGGTCACATCTCTTTCTTCGCTTCTCACTTGTTCAGCCAAATTGCGAGTTTCTGCATTGGGAAATAACGCACCATGCATATGAAGCAGAGAAGCAAGAGAAACAAAAGGGGATCTAGGGCTCGCCGAACCAATTGGCACAACGTTTTTAGCTCCAGGTAGAAGCATAGCATCAAACCATTCTGCCCTTTTCTGAAGCCATGGGCTTTTTAATTCATCATCAAGATCACTGCCATAACTTTTTTCCGCCAATAAAAAAATCATGTAACCCAGATCCGTTAACCTCCCTTCACAGGGGCCTAGGTGAATTGAACCATCTTTAATATTGCTAAGCGTTGATAGGGCTCGACGTAATTCCTTTTTCGCCCATAAAGAACAAATATGACCACTCTGTTCATGGGATAAAACACGCCCTAAAAGATAAACAGCGCTCATATGTAAACTGAAGTGAGGGTGATTCATAATGGGGTACCAAGAGCTTTCCTTCCGACCGCTCTTCACCTTTAAGTAAAGCTGAGCAAATTCGAGCAATTTCTCCTTAACCCTTTTCTGCTCTACATCAACCAGATCCTTTTTAAGCCAATCGTAAGCAAGGCATAGCTGTATGAGAGGAAGGACTGACTCTAGAGAAAGGTTAACCTCTTCACTATTGGGATCTCCCCAGTAAGGCCACGAACAAAGAGACATCATTTTTCTGCGCGAAACATCAAGATACTTCCTCTCACCTTCAAGGCGAAACATAAGCGCATTATTGGCTAATGACGACCATAAAGCCAACCACTGAGCAGGAACATACCTTTTTGTTTTATGACCTAATAAAGAAAGTTGACCATCACTTTTTATGGATATCGTCATGGAAGAAGACGATTCCGGCTACAAAGCCACAAAGGTCATTCGAGAGACCTATGAAGATGAGCGTGCTAAAATTGTTGTGCGTACGGGGCAGCCGGGCTTAGATAATAATATGCACACCCACGAAAACCTAAAGATTGATGGTTTTTTTTATAAAACCGATCTAAGCTCTGATAAGCTCAGGCAAATCACGAAAAGTGCTTTGCAGCAACTTTAAAACTGACTGAATAAAAACTAGAAGCTATGATCAATCAGGCTAAATTATTAATTCTATTTGTACTCTTAGGAGCCGCTTATGTTCATGCGGAAGCTCCACTCTTGTGGCCTAAGAATTTTGAGCCCGATTCCA
>JADGBV010000344.1 GCA_015231345.1 Planctomycetota bacterium | reverse complement strand
TAAATGGGATTTAGCTGATAAGGAAGCTGAACGAGTTTTGAAGATTTACCGTGATGCCGGTTATGCATGTATTTGCACTGAGGCTACCGCTAAGCCTGTTGAATCACAAAAAGCGATACTAGATCTAGACTTCGATAGAACTTATATTATGGGGCCTTCCGGTGTGGGAAAAACTTCACTCATGAATGCTATTCTACCTGATTGTGCTGCTGCCACAGGTGCAGTGAATGAAGTTACTGGGAAAGGGCGTCATACAACCACTCATATTGAATTCAGGGAACTGCCTGATGATCGTTTGTTAGCAGATACTCCTGGACTAGGGCTATTGCATAATTTGGGCGTAGAACCTCATAATCTCAGAAACTACTACCGTGAGTTTTTAAGCCCTGCCGAGGAGTGTAAGTATCGCGGCTGTATGCATCAAAATGAACCTCAATGCGCAGTGAAGGAGCTGGTGGGAGCACGTATTCATGAAGAACGTTACGAGAGCTATTTGCTTTTTCTAGACGAGCTTATGGCAGAAGATGAGCAGAGGTCCCTGAGGAGTAGCAAGACACGATAACGGCTTAGTTACTTTTTGTTACGGTTCAACATGGTATTGTATAGGTGATGCCATTTTTTAATGGCACTGACCTGATTGCTTTTGATCTTAGGGGCAGACGCTGATGGTAATTTCTGAGCGGCTTCAATATCTTCAACGACCACTCTGAACCCGACATTGTACACCGGCTGCCATGCCGGGTACGCTGTGCGAATGGATGATGTTGAATACTTGGCTCTACTGCGCCATGAGCCTCCACGGAAGACAATATTGTCTGTCGTATTTTTAGAAGGTCCAATTCCCTTTATCGGGTAGGGCATATATTTATTGCGAGTAAATTCACTAACGTTACCAGTCATATCAAATAATCCCCAGTTATTTGGCTTGTAGCTTGCGACATCTGCAACAATGAAGTTATGATCGTTAGATTGAGTGTCACGTGGAATAAAAGCGAGTACATGATCCGGTTGATTGCGTGGTTTAGGAGCAATATCTCCACTCATGGCATGAAGGTGAATTGATGTGTCTGCAAGATTTTCAAATTTTGAATAGTCCGTTGATTTACTTCCAAACCACAATGGCGTATCAGTGCCGGCACGACATGCCCATTCCCATTGAGCTTCGCTAGGTAACAGTACGGGTAGGCCATGCTTTGTTGAAACGTTTTTGCAGAATTGCTGAGCCTGCAACCAGCTTATTCGAACAACTGGCTGCTGTGGAAGGTCAGCGGGATAGCCTTGTATCTTGTGATTTTTTTCCTCCTGATCATAAAATCCGCTGTGATGATTCTTATCAACAGTGCTATACTGTTCATTCGTAACCTCACTGATGCCCATATAAAACGGCCTGTCTATCGTTTGTATATGAACCGGGGCTTCATCATTAAAGCCGTTGTTGCTTCCCATGGGGTAAGATCCTGCCGGAATCAAGGTGAGGATAATTGATTTACCTTTGCCAAGATCAAGTCTTTTATACAAATCAAACTCCAAATTGGACTTCTTGGCTTCTGCGGTCTTTTTATCAAATGGCCAGTTTTCACAGACGACTTTTTGCTTAATTTTTTTGACTGGAGCTGGTTTAATGAATTTTTCTTTTTTAGGTACTTTCAGTTCAGCTTCGTAGTAACTCATGTCTACGCAGGAAAATTTGTCAGAAACATTTGAGCGTTTTGTGTTATTATCATTGGCGATTTGTCTGACATCGGCCCAGCGTCCTTTCTCTGGAACATTGAGATTGATCCATGTGTTGATCTTGTCCCACTCTTCTTTATTCAAGGTTACATTATGATGTCCCTTGCGCAGCATTTGTACGAGTTCACTTGTGTTTGGGCCCCATTCCATTGGTTTTGGCAGATGGTAGTCGCTTTCAGCACCAGGGCGACGAACATAGGGATGCAACGCCATATAGCTTCCACTAAAACCATATTGACGCATATTGATCTTATCGTAAGGGAAGACTTCCTTTTGTTGACTTGAGAAATTTGGGCGATCCTTTTTAGTGCCATCATGACAACCTGAGCAGCGACGCTCGAGAATGGGTTGGATTTCATGATCAAACGAGAATCCACGTTCTGGCCCATACCATGGTTTAATGTTGTGAGGGGCATGGAGCAATGCCTTGGGATGCTTTCCTCTCATATTTGCCACTGTTGATGGTGGCTCATGACAGCCTACACAACCAAGAACCTCTCCAGGCATTGCTGTGAACCAACTGCGCATTATTTGAAGAGCTTCTCCATCTTTATTGCGAGGTAAGAGTAGAATGGGTGTATTTGCTGGAACTTTAAAGCTAGCAGATCCATCGCTTTCAATTGGCACAGTGCCAATAATACGACGAACATCCCATGCACTTTCAATTCCTACAATATTGTCTCCGCCACCATCTTGATGAGCAAAATATGGTTCTGTGATCATTAAGTCTGCAACTTCACCACGGGGAACTCCCTTGAGTCCGTCACCTTCATAAATATCGTTAATCACAACTGTTGCCATTTTTTCCTTTAGGTTGACACGATGGGGAATAATATTTGGTTTTGTTCTTTTCTGAACTGGTGTTGCTTCAAATAGGTCATAGCCTGGGTCTGATTTGATTAAGGTCGCATTCCCAAAGGTATCAAGCAGGTATATGGCATAGTTGGAATCTTTGTGAGTCATCATGCTTGCTAGGTAATAGTTTTCATTCAGAGGCCATGGAGACATATACAGTGGTAAGACTCCACTCATCAATTGATCTTTTACGATAGGTTTGACTGTTGGGCCACGACCATGTATGCGTTGCACAACACCATCTGCTTCCTTGTGTCCTTTGTTCGTATCGAATACGATGATTTCTCCAAAACGATTAATGCCGTGATGGCTCGAGACAATGCCTACGATAAGGTTGGGTTTGCCTGGAATCTGTTTGGTATACATTAAGGATGTTGGCCAGTATGAGTTTGATCCATACAGCGCACGTTGATTTGTGCCGTCTGGATTCATGGTCATCAGCACACGGGTAAAGTAATGAGCCGTATCAGTGTATTCCCAACGCGTATACATGATGCGTCCATCAGACATGACAGAAGGAGTAAAGTTGAAGTCTTGGTCAAATGTAAGTCGACGGCGCTTTGACCCGTCAGCGTTCATGATGAATTGTCCGGCAGAGTAGCGTGAGCCCATCACACAGGGAATTCCTTGATTAATTAAGGTGCTATTGTAAATGATGCGTCCATCTGGTAGGTAGCATGCATCAAATGCGTCAGCCCAAGCAATATCACCCGGATTGACCTGACGAGTGCCTCTTCCATCAATCTTTGTTTCAAAAACCTGTATGGCTCTATTCTCGTCTTGGGAATTGTAAAGAAAGCGATCGCCATCCCAATGGAGATCAATATCTCCGATCAATGCTCCTTTAGATGATGAAATAATAGTGGAGACTGGTTTTGTTATATCCTTAGGAGAGAAAGAAATGACTTGATCTTCATACTCATTACGAGGTAAGAGGTCATGGCCAAAATGTGTTGCAGGGTAACCATTATAAAATGAATTTTGTTTACGACGCACACAAATCATCTTCTTGAAATTGATAAGTGGGTTATTGCAAACGAGTGTGTCATGTTGCCAGTCGAGGTAGCTCTGAACGTTTTCTAGATGGGATAAATCTCCATTTTCAAGAGCGTTAAGCTGCTTAGGAAATGTTGCTTTATACTTTTTCAGCTGCGCTAACTTCGCATTAACATCATGATATTCGTCTTTAAATTCATGAGCCATTGACTTAAGCGCTTGTTCCACTGCCGCTAACTTAACCATTCTCCCTTGCACTATGGCAGGTATACAGCGATTCAAGTTTAGGTATAGTTTAAGTTGTAGTGTTGCATCTTTGCCTTTTGCAGCATTAATATGATCCATCCACCCTTTGCCAAGCTTGTACTTGTTAAGTACAGTCCGAAAATAAGGAGCAAGTTCAGGCATTTGTGGGAGTTGCATCCAGATTTTGAATATTTCATCATCCGCATTTTTCAAAATTCCTGATTCAACCGGAAATTTTTTAGTGAGATCCTCCATTGATTGACGAAATGGACTCGGCTTAATTTCATAATCGAGAAAGGTGGGCGAAAGAATATTGGCTTTTACGGCCAATCCAAGAAGGTTCTTGCCTTGCTTCAAATTTAAAGTCACCAATTTACTTACGAGTAGAGATTTGCGTTTGTCGTTATTTTGACTGTCGACTTCACCTTTGTTCTGGGAATTGACGTTCTCAATGACCTTCTCATTAAGGGTAATAT
>JADGBV010000343.1 GCA_015231345.1 Planctomycetota bacterium | reverse complement strand
ATTTGACGATCATAGCCAAGGCATGATAAGGTTTAATCGTGAAGAGATTGTTGTTGGTATGAATGAACAATGCCGCATTCTCACTGGATTTACAGATGATGATGTTTATGGTAAACCTCTACATTTTCTGATTCCTGACGATACCGTGAGCCGACACGCTTTGGCTGTAACTGACGAAGGTGTTTCTTTTCGCCAGGCCGATTTAAAAATGCGCCGTGCAGATAAAGAGATCATTAAAGTTAAAGCGACATTTAAAGCTTTAGTTCGCCAAAAAGGTCTGGGTGGTTATATTTCTTTCGAAGAAAGTCGAGACGAAACAGTAATTCAGCCTATGGAAGGAAGTCGTGGCTTAGATAGACTTAGTTGGGATAGAGTTGAGGCTTCGCTCAAACAGTCTGCTGGTAATCGCACAAAAGCTGCACGCATTTTAGGTGTGGGTCGAGCAACTTTTTATCGCTTCTTAGAGCGTGAGAAAATGCAAGGCAGAACGCCTAAAACTCCCATCGAAGGATAATTAGTCTATTTAATTATTAATGAAAACCACAATTGACGACCTAAGAGGCCGTCTAAAGGAATTATTAAATCAGGACCGACTCATGTCGGATATATTTCCTTTAGCGGGAGATTTAAATCGAGCGAAATTCAGTCGCGGTCGCCTTCTTGTGAAAATTGCTGAAGATAATGGCTTAGATATTAAAGATGCCATTGAGGCAGCCATGGGTCTTGAAATGGTTCATATGGCGAGTCTGGTTCATGATGATGTGATTGATGATTCGGATTTACGAAGAAATCAAAAGAGTTTTAAGTCACTCAAGGGGAATAAAGGTGCCATTCTTTTTGGCGACTACCTCTTTAGTGCAGCAGTTAGGCAAATACAAGAAACTCAATCTGCTGATTGCGCAAAATTATTTACAAAATGCGTTCATGATACTTGTCGTGGAGAGTCGATTCAAGATTTAATTCTAAGCGAAGAAAATCAAAACACAGGCTTGGATTTGGTATTAGAGGCGGCAAAGGGGAAGACGGGAGCCTTGTTTTCTTACTGCACAGAAGCGCCTGCTCTGATGAAAGGCTTAAATAAAGATTTAATCAGCAAAATTGGTCGCATCGGCTTGCTTTCAGGTTTAGGTTTTCAGCTGGCAGATGATATTTTAGATATTTGTGGTGATGAATCAGACCTAGGAAAGCCGAGTGGCAATGACTTGGTGAAAAATTGTATGACCACACCTCTCTTTTTATTGATGCAGGAAGAGCAGAAGGGTTGGATTGAATTTCAGGCACAGTATTGTAGTCAAACTGACGCTCTGAAACAAAATTATATTAAAAGCGAATCGAGTTCGAAATTAAGCCACATAATTCATGAACTTCACGCAGAAGTCTTAAAATATGTCGAAGATGCAGAAAATGAAGGTTTTGTTCTTAGAGAAAGCATCAACTTATTTTGGGAAGGGCTTATTTTTAAAAGAATGTTAACTTTCAAAGACTTAACTGGTTAATTGAGCTGGCTTTGGGGTCCCTTTGCCCATATTTGAGAATGCCCCCTCCTTGTCTAAGTCGTTGTAATACAACAAATTAGAAGAGCAAATATTTTTCCAAGAGAATGATTCGGGTCGACTGGTCAAAACGACTTTATCCTTAATCTGCGCTTCGAAATAATATAAATGTGGAGATAGAGAATTAATGCGTTTTGCAAAATACGGACCCCCTCCAAAACAGGGTTTATACGACCCTAAGTTTGAACATGATGCCTGTGGTGTAGCATTTATTGCTAATTTTAAAGGTAAGAAATCAAACCAAATCTTAAAAGATGGTTTGTTTATGCTTTGTAACCTCGTTCACCGTGGTGCTGTGGGTGCAGACCCGCAAACAGGTGATGGCGCAGGGCTACTTATCCAAATGCCTCATGAGTTCATGGAATCTGTTTGGGGAGATAAACTGCCTGGTGTTGGTAACTATTCATGTGGTAATGTCTTTTTACCAAAAGAAGAAAAACCTGCAGCAGAAATGAGAAAAATAACCGAGATGGCTATACAAGATGCCTCTCTTGAGTTTCTAGGATGGAGAGACCTTAAAGTTGATAATTCTTCTTTGGGTGAAGGTTCTTTATCTTCAGAGCCTCTTACTTCGCAAATTTTAGTTGGTAAAGGTCAAGTTGATGAAAAAGACCTTGAGCTTGTTTTATATCGGGCCCGTAAAAGAGCTGAAAGATTAGTTGCAGCTCTTCTATGCGATGAAGAAAAAGAAGCTTTTTATATCAACTCACTTTCAGCCCAGACTATTACCTATAAAGGTATGTTCCTTTCTGAGCAGTTGGGTGAATACTATGAGGACCTTAAAAGTGACCTTATTAAAACAGCTGTTGCACTAGTGCACCAACGTTTTTCAACAAATACATTCCCAGCATGGAAACTAGCTCATCCATTCCGTTATATTGCTCATAATGGTGAGTTTAACACCATCGAAGGTAATATTAACATGATGAAAGCTCGTGAATACCTAATGGATAACGATGTCTTAGGTGAAGAAGGGATTGATGACCTCAAACCTATCATTCCACACGGTCTATCTGACTCTGCTTCTTTCGATTGCGGCTTGGAACTCATGCTGCATACAGGCAGAAGTCTTCCACATGTTATGTCTATGATGGTCCCAGAAGCTTGGGGAAGTCGTAAACACATGAATATCGACCGAAAAAGTTTTTACCAATACCATGCTAACCTTATGGAACCATGGGATGGACCAGCTACAATTGCAGCTACAGATGGTAAGCAAGTTTGTGCTATCTTGGACCGAAATGGTTTAAGGCCTGCAAGATTCTGTGTGACTTCTGATGATCGCGTCATTTTTGCTTCTGAAGCGGGAACTCTTCCTGTAGCAGAAAAAGATATCGTCTATAAAAGTCGCCTATGGCCAGGAAAGATCATCATGATCGATATGGAAAAAGGTACATTTGAAGAAGACGATGCCGTAAAAGGAGCCTTTATTAACAAACAGCCTTACCGCAAGTGGTTAGAAGATGGCATGATGGAACTGGCTGATTTGCCAGACCCCATTAAGCCTCCAGTCGGTCACCATAAAAACCTACACCAGTACCAAAGAACTTTCGGCTATACGGAAGAAGAATTAAAAGAGTACATTGTCGCAATGGTAACTACGGGCATGGATCCTGTTGGCTCCATGGGTAATGATGCTGCTTTAGCTGTTCTTTCTAAGAATGCTAAGCCTCTTTATCATTACTTCAGACAACGATTTGCTCAGGTAACCAACCCTGCGGTAGACCCTATTCGTGAAGAACTAGTTATGGGCCTCTCGACTTATTTTGGTGCTGCTTGGAATATGTTCCAAGAAGGTGAAGAATACTGTCGTCAGGTGAAAATTGACCAGCCTATTCTTAGCAATTATGAACTAGAAAAACTGGCTCAAGCCGATACGGAAATCACAAAAGGTTGCCGTCTGCCTATACTTTTTGATCCAGAGGGTGGTAAAGAAGCTCTTCGTAAAGCTTTGGATAATCTTTTTGCAACTGCTAAAAAGAAAATTGAAGAAGGCTACAACGCCATCATTCTCTCCGATAGAGACATTAACTCCAAAGAAGCTCCTATTCCTGCAATACTCGCTGTTGCTGGTTTACATCACTACTTGATTCGTAATGACCGCAGAGGAAATGTGGGTATTATCGTCGAAACGGGTGATGCAAGATTGGTGCACGACATGGCTGTTCTATTAGGTTATGGCGCAACTGCCATCAATCCTTACTTAGTCTTTGATACCATCCGTGACCTGCGTGATAAAAATACTTTACCTCATGCTCACGACGCTAACGAAGACGAATTTGAAGATTCATGCTACGTTTATGACAAAAACTACATTAAAGCTGTCAATAAAGGCTTAATGAAAATTATGTCTAAAATGGGTATTTCGACTGTCAGAAGTTATAAAGGCGCACAGATCTTTGAGCTTCTTGGCTTTTCAAATGAACTCGTAGATGAATTCTTTACGGGAACAGTTTCTCAAGTAGAAGGAATTGGCTTGGATGAAATCGCAAAAGGCAGTGCCATGTTGCACCGCGCTGGTTTTGCTCCGCAACCTGATACTAACCGTCAACTTGATTGGGGAGGTCAACATAAATGGCGTCCAGTCGGTGAAACACACCTCATGAACCCAGAAAGTATAGCTTTAATGCAGCATAGTTTAAAAACTGGCAAATACGATATTTTTAAACAGTTCACGAAAAAAGTAGACGACCAAAGTTTTCGCCTTGCGACACTTAGGGGTTTGTTGAAGTTTAAATCAACTAAGCCATCTATTCCTTTAAATGAAGTAGAAC
>JADGBV010000342.1 GCA_015231345.1 Planctomycetota bacterium | reverse complement strand
CCAAACTCCAACTCTTTCTACAGTCAACATTCAAACAACTATTGTTAACTCATCTGATAGCGCTCAGAAAGTTATCGTTTCTAGTTGTGTTGGCGACAATAAAACAAATAGCACAGAAACTATCCCTGCAAATAGTGAACGATTATTTTCACAGACCTTAAAAGTCCCCAATGCGAAAACATGGTCAAGCGAAGAACCCAACCTTTATTCCGTAGAAACAGAAGTTACTGTCGCTGGCAAGAAAGTCGACCAATACACGACACCATTAGGGTTTCGCACCATCAAGTTTGACCCTAAAAAGGGATTATTCATCAATGGCAAAACAACGAAACTAAAAGGGGTTTGCCTCCACGAAGATGGCGGAGGCGCTGTTGGCACAGCTGTCCCTGTTGATGTTTGGGAACGTCGTTTTAAAATATTAAAAGAAATGGGCTGTAATGCTGTCCGTTGCTCTCACAATCCTTTTTTTACTGAATTTTATGACTTAGCTGACCGCATGGGACTCTATGTCATTGACGAAGCCTTTGATGAATGGCGAGTCGGTAAACGTGAATACACTTATAGTAAGCATTTTGATAAGTGGGCCGAACGCGACTTATCGGATATGATTCGACGTGATCGAAACCATCCTTCCATCATTTGCTGGAGTACGGGAAATGAAATTCGCGATGTGCATGAGAAGCATGGCGAAAAGACCGTTAAGTTTCTAGTAAAAACATGTAAAAGCTTGGACTCACGCCCTACAACCATTGGGCTGAATCATTTCGAAACAGCTAACGAATATGGCATTACAGATGCCCTAGACTGGGTTGGTTATAATTTTGCTCACCGCGGAGACAAATATGGCACCGAACATGCTAAGTTTCCCAAGCGAAAAATATATGGTTCCGAAACCACCCATTCATTTCAAACTCGTGGCATCTATCGAACGAGAACACTGCGAAACAATACTGCTTTACAACCAAACATAACTCCAAAAGAAATATTCACAAAATTCAATTTTGCCTATCAGTCATCTTATGACAATGCCTTTATAGAACACCATAACCGTTACTCACTCGCCAACATGAGGGATACTGAGTGGTTGGCCGGTGAGTTCCGTTGGACTGGAATTGACTACCTCGGTGAATCTGGTCCTTGGCCAGCTCGTTTCAAGAACTTTGGTATTATTGATATGTGTGGTTACCCAAAAGATACATATTACCTCTACCAGAGTGCTTGGTCTGACAACACAGTCCTTCATGTTTTACCTCACTGGACCTGGCAAGGCATGGAAGGCACAGAGATACCTGTATGGGTTTACGCAAACCAATGTGATGAAGTCGAACTGATTGTTAACGGAAAATCACTTGGCAAGAAGACTTATAACTACAAAGAACTTTACGCCTCATGGGATGTGCCTTACGCACCTGGAGAAGTTCGTGCCATCAGTTATCTGAAAGGCGCTAAAGTTAAAGAGACTGTCATCAAAACAGCTGGAGAGGCTGCTTCCATTGAACTTGTTATTGATAAAGATCTCATTTCTCCCAATCACCGGGATATTGTTCACGCTCAAGTTCGCATCCTAGATAAAGATGGAAACTTCGTGCCATATGCTAATGACCGCGTTTCATTTAGCGTGGATGGACCAGCAACAATTCTGGGCGTCGATAATGGTGATCAGCTTGATCACGATGATCTTAAATCTCCTAGCCGCAAGGTTTTTAATGGCATGTGCCTAGCCATTATCCAATCGGAATTTAAAGAAGGAACTGTAACAATTAAGGCAGAATCGCCCAAACTCAAAGGGGCGAGTTGCCAGTTTAGCATTGAAGGGAAAAGACCTGAATTTGCTCACAGCTACACGACTCCAGAGAATATGAGTTATACAGTTTCGAAACTCGAATTAGGCTTAAACCTTCCTGATCAAAAAGAATTAGATCGCCTTAAAAAAGCAAGAGACAATAGTGGCGGCAAAAAGAAAAAGAAAAAGAAGAATAAAAATAAGAAAAAAGCCAAACATTAATCTCTCATTTGATCATTTTGATGTTAGGGTTCAGTAATCTACTGGCACACATGCCACTGGATTACTGAACCACTGAAGAACCGAGCAGAAGCAAACGATTATTCAGCTAAAAACACCCTGACCCTCTGGGTGATATATTTTCAGCAAACCATCCATCAGAATATCTTCTCCCAAAGTTGTTAGCTTAACTCCTTGCGCCTCTTTAGCCTCAGACATGAGCTCTCGGCCCAAACCAGCCACGGGACCTTTGGAAGCTGCCCCTCCAATAATTTTGGGAGCAATATATGTCATAACTCGATCACCTAATTGGTGATCTAAAAGAGCCCCGTGAAGCCCGCCGCCTCCTTCAACTAAAACATGATGAAAGCCTTCTTGAAAGAGAGCCTCGTCCAATAAGGACCAATCATCTAAAAACAAAACTTGAGCGTGAGGTGACCACTTTAAAGAAGCGTTATCTGAAAAAGTAATCACTACTGGGGAGCGCTCTTTTTTTCCCTTATACCAGTCCTGACATTCTGCTGTTTTCCCTTTGGGGTCCCATATTATAGGCCTGGGGGCTGGGCCGCAGTAGCCATGACGAACGCCTAAATCAGGCTTGTCAGCCAATAATGTTCCTGCTCCCACCATAATACCGTCAACTTCACAGCGCAGAGAATGGGAGTGAGCCCTGGCGTCTTTCGAAGTCACCCACCTTGAATCACCAGATTCAGTGGCAATACGCCCATCTAGAGTCATGGCCCATTTTAAAGTTAGGTAAGTTCTCCGACTTATAACATTTTTACAAAAAGGTTCTAAAATAGCGAGACTATCTCGGCAAAAAACCGGGCCGACGACCTCCACCCCAGAACTCCGTAACATTTCAGCTCCACCACCATGAATTGGGTCAGCCATGGCAAAAACGACTTTTTTCACCCCTCTTCTAGCCACAAATTCTGCACAAGGGGGAGTTCTTCCATGATGCGAACAAGGCTCCAAACTCACATAAAGGCTCGCGCCTTCCAAATCAATATTTTTACCGGCCTCAACTTCTGCGTGATCTCTTCCAAGAGCATGGTGATATCCCTCACCCAAAATTCGCCCATCTTTCACATATAATGCACCGACCCTGGGGTTAGGAAAAACTTCCGAACTCCCTCTACCGGCCAATTTGATAGCACGATTTAAATAATCCCTCTCCGTTTTAGATGAAAGCTGCATGAAAGAATTCGACATTAACTTAAAAGGGTTATATTGCAAGGCGTTAAAGGATTTTAGCATAACACTTACTTCAACCACCAGGAAACACAACTAACTTGGAAGATTTAAAAAATCTCGAGTACCAAACAAAGTGCAATATCCTTCGTTTAGTGGCTACTGGTGGCATGGGCAGTGTTTACCTGGCAGAGCAAATTGGCGCCTTTGGCTTCAAAAAAATTGTCGCCATCAAAACCATTCGCACCGACTTAATCGAAAATAAAAGCACCCGGGAGATGTTTATCTCCGAAGCGAAACTGGTAGCTGACTTAATTCACGAAAATATTGCCCAGGTCTATAACTTGGACACCTGTGATAACGTATTATTTATCGTAATGGAGTACATAAAAGGCATTAATCTCTCCAAGCTCATCCGCAGGCATATAAAAATGCAAAAGCAAATGGACCCCGAAATGGCAGCCTTTATCTGCTCACGGGTTGCACGGGCTCTATCTTACGCCCATCACAAAAGTGACCATGAAGGCAATTTACTGCAAATTGTTCATCGCGATGTCACTCCAGCCAACGTGCTTATCGATACCTTAGGAGTGGTCAAACTCACGGATTTTGGCATTGCCAAAGCTCTCACAATGGGAACTCCAGACGAAAAGAAAGTCCTAATGGGCAAATACCCTTATATGTCGCCAGAGCAAGTAGCCCTCAAGGGCACGGACAGCCGCTCAGATATTTTCACTTTAGGCGTTCTCTGCTATGAAATGTTGACTTTGAAAAAGTTGATTCCAGCTTCTTCTCGAGAAGAATTGCTCGATTTATTTAAATCCAGCGATTTTGTTCCTCCCCACGAACTCAACCCCGATGTTCACCCTGACCTTTCTTGATGAGGTCTCCTTTTTTGCAGTAGTAAGTTGCGTTGCACTCATGACCGAGGACTTTAAGCATATCCTCCATGTATTCTAGGCCATATATGACGCCATCTTCCTTACAGACTAATTTTGCTGTTGCTTGTTGGTCTTCTGAAATAAGGGCTTCGGTGGTAATGTCGCCACTACCAATATCTTCTTTTAGCCAATCGCGGATTTGGTTTTCATTAAGCACTTTTAAATATCTTTCTCATATACACAGATAGTTTTTCG
>JADGBV010000341.1 GCA_015231345.1 Planctomycetota bacterium | reverse complement strand
AAGCTTTACTTTTACTAAGTTTTAAGAGTTGAATTTTTTCCTCTATGGACTGCTCCATAATAAAGCGCACAACATGTACGTGTTTATTTTGCCCCATGCGGTGAACTCGGTCGGTCCCCTGGTTTTCCACTGCAGGGTTCCACCAAGGCTCTAAATGGAAAACATGATTGGCTTTGGTGAGATTTAAACCTACGCCACCGGTTTTGAGAGTCATCAATAAAACTTGAGCTTCCTCGCAATGATCGAATTCTTCTAAGATGTCCTTGCGTTTATTCATGCTGACACCACCGTAAATAACGAGGGTGTTATGCTTATGATGAGTCAATAAATCATTAATATAGTTGAGCGTATGTAAGAAGTTCGTGAATACCAGTACGCTTTCGCCTTTATCTAGAAGAGACTCGACTTGTTCGATGAGTATATCGACTTTAGGAGGCACTTTAGCATAGTTAACATTTGGTAAGCTGGAGGGGCACGAACAGACTTGCCTAAGTCTTAAAAGAGCTGTGAGCATCTCAAGCTGACTTCTACTTTCTCCTTTGTCGTCAATAGCATCCTGAACTCTGGAGTTCCACGAGATGGCAATATCCTGATAGATTTTCTTTTGTTGTTTCTCAAATGGGATCATGACTGTATTTTCTGTCTTATCGGGAAGGTCTTCGAGTATGGTTTGCTTTTCTCTTCTCATAACAAGAGGAGCGGTCTTTAGCTTGAGAAATTCAATATCCTGGGGCAGCATGGATTGGGATTTTGTTTTTGACGGACCATAGGTGCTCATGAATTTGTTGTATGGGCCTAAGGCTCCAGGAACAACAAGATCGATAAGAGAGTAATATTCTCCATAGTGATTCTCAAGGGGGGTGCCTGTTAGACAAAATTTAGTCGTTGCATTTAGTTTTCTGGCTGCAGAAGTTCTTTTAGAGCTGATATTCTTTAAGTTTTGAGCTTCATCGAAAAGTGCAATATTCCAATTAATCGATTCGAAAAACTCTATATGTCTTACAAATAAGCCATAAGAGCAGATTACAATATCAGATTCATGCTTGTCCCATTTTTCTTTAAGGCTGGTTTTGGATTTTGCTTCGAAAATTTCACTGGGGAGGTGTGCTAAGAACTTAGCGATCTCACTTCTCCAGTTATAGACCAATGACGTAGGGACGACAATAAGTACCATTCCCAAATTGCCTTGTTGTCGTAAAATTTCAAGAAAGCCTAGAGCTTGCAGTGTTTTTCCTAGGCCCATGTCATCAGCTAAAATGCCACCTAAGGACAAGCCTTGAAGTTCAAGCATCCAACTGATGCCCGCACTTTGATGATCCTTAAGAGGGGCAGGAACTTCTGGGAATTGGTGTTGAGTTGGTTCTGCAATTTTTTCCTCCAAAGCATCGAAGCGGCGACAAAGCGTTTTCCACTCTTCTCCCCCTGAGATTTCAATACCAGAAGCTCGTAAGGCCAAAAGCTCAAGAGAGGATGACCTGGGTAATTTGTAAATGGGTGACTCTTTTTTACTTTGCTTCTCTTGTTGGTAGTTTTGAAGTTTCTGCCATAAGAAACTTAACCATTTTAAATTGGGAATGCTTTTGCTGTCGATTTTATATAGTTTGCCTTTAAAAGGTATGACACCACCTTCGGAAAATTTCATGGCTTCTTCAACAGATATTTCTTGACCATTAAAAAAGAAGTGGGGATCTAAGTCAAACCAGTTAATGTCATGCTCACTTTCTTGTAAGTCGATTTTCGTTTGCAGTTCTTCTGAGTTGAATTCTGCTAAGGGTTCTCCATCGATAATGATATTTATATCATTACTCAAATAGGGAATGAGAGAGGGGAAAATATTATTGGCGCTAAGGCTTTCAGCTTGACGATGCTTATTATCTGCACATCTAAAATCATGGAGCATGGCATCGAACATGACTTTTTTGGATCTTCCCACTAAGAGTGCATTTTTATCATGTTCATGGGTATGGTGCTGAATGAGCGAAAGAATGAGCGGGTAGTAGAATTCCCGTAGGTCTTTTTTGTAACATTTATCTTCGAGGAAAAAAGTATAGTCCATTGGGCCAAATAACATATCTACGCATTGTTTGACCATACTCATAAACTGTTTAGAAAAACCATTGGCTTTACCATGGTTTTTGCCAAGAACGATATGATTACAAAATTCAGTTAATTTTGACTCGAACTCTTTCTGCTCTTCTTTATTTAAGCCTTTTTTGTCTTTAGTTATAGGCAAAATATATGAAAGAATAAAAAACATTAAGCCTTGGTGTTTGTATAATTTAGCGTCCCCTTTGCGAAATTTGCTTCTTCGACCTGGGCTTAATTGATAGGCTTCCGCTTGAAAAAAATGAGATAAGCCAGAACGCAAGCTACTTAAAAGAAGTCGAATAATGACTGGGCAGTTATGGTAAGTTACTTGTCCATTCAGTGCTATATAAATGCCAAGGTTGTCTGGGTGTTCGCTATCAAAAACATAACTTGCTTCGATGTCGACTTGTTCATCTGTTAAATAGTCGAGTTCGATATTATGAACGTCATTATCACTCAGGTGATTGAGTAGGGCGTTGGCTTTTTCATAGTCCTTAATGCAAATCGTCTTTTTATCATCATAATTAAAGTTAATGAAAAAATTCCTGGATATGTCGCTAAGAAGATCGTTGTGTTGATGGCTGTAAAGTGTGCCTGTATGTAAATCAAAAAAAGCATTATTGTTGTAATAGTACATTTCATTGCCTGAAGGGCTTATGGGATTCACGGTGAAATGGTGGTGTTTATCGCTATCCTCTTCGATATCCCAGCTCAAGCTATTAGTACTTAATGTTGCCGTTTTTTCAATGCTTAAAACCTTGAGTGTATCGCTTCTCTTGGCAAAGACAAAAAGCTCCAATGGGCCTTTATAAGAGACTGTGTTCTCGATCACTTTTTTGGCATACTCGTCCAGGGATAACTCTAAACTTCGATCTCTTGGTGAATAACTCCAAAGGCTAGGGTAGGGTTGAGTGATGATGGGTAGTAATTCTGGGGGTAGTAAAATACTGTATAGATGGTCGCGGGCATTGAATAAGTTTATGCATGTGCCATCGGAGAATCCTGCAATGATGGAAGCTTTCTCTGGAGCACGAGTCGGTATAAAAACATCATCTTCAGAGTGAATTACGAAATAATGTTCATTAGGTACGAAATCCGTCTTTTTCTGTGGTTTGTTATTAAACACATCGTGATACTGATGAAAATCCTGCGTGGTTTTAAGCTCAGGGGTTGTCAGTCCGTGTGAACTGATGAGCTTAGCTGATAAATCCTCTGGTATATCAAAATCACCGCCAAAATAGAGAGCATCACATTTGACTGTGCGTTCATCAAAAAGTTGGTGAAAAATAAAATGATAATCTTCTAACTGCTTAGCTTTCCTTTGGCTGAATGTATGTTTATTCTTTTTTGATTGCTTAGATAGTTTATCGAGAGGAAAGAAAATGGGGTCTTTGTGAAATATACAATATAGTATATACAGGGCCATATCAGAAGTTTGATTTCCGCTAATTTCGAGAGTTCCAATATCAATTGAAAGGGTGCTGTGATCGTTATTAAAGTCATCGTAGAAGTCCTCTTCATATTCTTCTTCGTAAAAAGAATCATCATCATAAAAAGCATCATTGCCTTCATCATGAAAAGAGCTGGAAAGGCTAAGATGGGACTGTGATCTAGAGGAGGGGGCATTATAGGAGATGCCAAGGAAGTAAGCCTGATTGTCGATGCGACTTAATAAGATTTGAATATAATCGAGGACTTCAAGTAATTTCTTGTCCAACTCTTTGACTGTTGAATTTAAGAATACCTTATCAAGATCGGATTTCTTATAGCTCAAAAAGTGCTTTATATCTAAATCATCATTTGGTAGATCATCATCAGAATCAACTTGGTCGTCATCAAAATCTGATGAAAATAAATCATCTTCAAGTTCCGGTTCAAGATCCTCGCTCAAACAACATTCTTTATACCTGAGCCCACTCCCACATGGACATTTGGAATTTGGATTAAAGGTGATCATGGCCGTAATATAAAAGCCCTTGTGATTTAGCTAATTACGATTAGGGCATATGTCCGAGTAGCGTTATTAGTTCAAGGACAAAAGATGAAAAAATGGGTTCTCGCCCAAAATGTAGGAAGTTACGACACATCCACATTAGAGGAGAACCCAACGCTATGATAGCAAACTATGCGCATCAGAAAAGCCTTCAGGAAGAAAGACTTGATTTAAAGACCTGTGAGCAGCAATTTATCAACCTCATAACCGAGGGAACAAACTGCTCCCCATATGAAAGTGAAGCCATTTCAGGCGTTGCTCGGCAAGTATTTTCTCTAGGTGAGTATGAAGAT
>JADGBV010000340.1 GCA_015231345.1 Planctomycetota bacterium | reverse complement strand
AGTTGAAGATATTCTAAGGCTTCAGCCTGGGCGAGTTGTTCAGCTCGATACCATGAGTGGTGATCCCGTTGATGTTCTTGTTAATAATAAAGTTGTGGCTAAAGGTGAGGTGATTATTCTCAACGAAGCCTTTTGTGTTCGTATTTCAGAAATTTATAATACTCGAGATAAGATCGACCGTCAAACTTAAGAGTTAACGGCGAGCATAAATATTATGAGAAATAACGCCGTTTATCTGTTTGCTCTTTTTGTCTGCCTGTGCTCGTTAAATGCTTGGGCAGAACTCTTTCCGACCGAATTGCCTGATTTAGGTGAGGATTTGTCTCTGAAGACAAGTGTTGAGGAGAATAATGCAGCTCCTGGTTTGAAGAAAGGTCAGGCAGAATCGCCAACTTTGCCTTCTTCAATTGACTCATCACTCAATGCCCGCTCCTCTTCGCTTAGTTCGCCTAATTCTCTGAACTCGTCACCTTTGCCTGGTTCGTCATCAAAAATCCCAGCAATTCCAGCACGCGAATCAGAGAGCTTTTTGCCGCGCTCAACGTCCGCTGAAAATGACAGTATTCCTTCATTGGATAATGCACTTAAAAAAGACGACTCATTCTCCATGGGGCGCAGCATTCTTTATACGACGGAAAATTACGGCCAAGTTCCCAAAGAAGACCCTATATCTCCTTACGGCAAAGCTAAGCCTCCTTATGAAGAAGACAAAGAGAAGCTGGCTGCAGAGTATGAAGCCCTTAAAAATAAGTTGGCCGGGAAAGATCCAGAATACCAAACTAGCGCAAATGACAAAAAAACTAAGCAAGATAATTACGATGAGACGAAGAACGACTTGGGACTAAAATCACCTGGTCAAGAGGCCGTTGCTGACACTGGCTACTCCATGGGCACTATCATTTACTTCTTCCTATCTCTCTTCTTAGGTGCTTTGCTTTTCATTATCTACTGGTACCAAACCCAAGTAAAGAAGAAATTTAATGCGGCGGCTGTTCCCGTCTCTGTTTTAGGGCAATCGTATCTTGATGGTTCCACTCGAATTGTTCTTCTAAAAGTAGGTGCAAAAGTATTGGTCTTAGCGAAGTCCAATCATTTCTGCACAACGCTTGAAACGATTACCGACCCTAACGAAGTGAATATGCTCACTTTAGGCTCCGGCTCAGAAGGAAGTAACGAGGAATTTCAAAAAGTCCTGAAAGACATGAATCAAGCTGCGAATCAGCCTGATAATATCCCTAATGAAGATGAAATTCGTCAGGAACTGTCCAGTCTCAAAAGCCGTTTGGGAAACCTAAGGTAGGGCTGTGAAAAAAATTCTATTTAGCCTTTTAGCCATACTACTCTGTAGTCAGTTTGGCTTTGCTGTAGATTTCCCTCCTGTTTCCATCAATGTTGGTGGCGAAGGAACTAAGCCTGGGCAGGTTGCCGATACGGTAGAAATTCTCTTTATGCTAACGGTGATAGTGCTCTCGCCGTCCATATTGATTTTAATGACTTCATTTACCCGCATTATTATTGTTTTGGGTTTTCTGCGCCGGGCTTTGGGACTCCAGACCATGCCGCCGGATCAAGTTCTCGTGGGCATTACTCTCTTTATTTCTCTCTTCATTATGTGGCCTGTGGGCGAGAGGATTTACGAAGAAGCTTGGATCCCCTATAAAAACAATGAAGGCACAGATGAAGACTTTCGAGCTCGAGCTCTTACACCTATTCGCCGCTTTATGTTTGACCAGACGCGGAAGGCTGACTTACAAACGATGATTGATTTGGCCAATGTGGAGTCTCCTGAAGTGGAAGCTGATATTCCCACACATGTTTTAATCCCCGCTTTTGTCACATCTGAGCTCACTCGAGCTTTCAAAATTGGATTCCTAATCTATTTGCCTTTCTTCTTGGTGGATATGGTCGTTGCGGCAGTTTTAATGTCTATGGGGATGATGATGTTGCCCCCTGTAATGATTTCGTTACCCTTCAAGGTCCTCCTCTTTATATTAGTGGATGGCTGGAATTTGCTGATCAATAACCTCATCTTGAGTTTTTATAGTTAGCGATGGATACGAGGGAAGCCATTGATATTGTGAGTAAAATGTTTACTCTCACCCTTACGATTCTAGCACCAATCTTGGGAGCGGGGCTGATGGTGGGGTTGACCATTGCCATCTTTCAATCGGTGACGCAAATCCAAGAAATGACCCTCACCTTCATCCCAAAGATGTTGGCTATGGTCATGGTTTTGCTTTATTTTATGCCGTGGATGTTCAGTAAAGTAATCGATTTTACCCGCGAGGTATTTGCCCTCATTGTGCCGCCTTAGAGGGGAGGCTAAGCAGAAATGCTAAAAGAATTCTTTTCTAATCCAGAGCTATTCAAGTTCTTTTTGATTGTTGCTAGGCTGAGCGGCTTGGTGATATTCGCACCGCCTTTTATGAACCCGAAGGTTTCTGTGCAGCTTAAGGCTTCATTGGTTTTCTTTCTCAGTGTGGCTGTTTTTCCAAGCGTTCATCATGTTCCTGCAGTGTTTCCTGAATTGTATCCGGAAATGGGTTTAGTTTTGGCTCATGAATTATTAGTTGGTTTTATCATTGGCTTTGGAGTGCGTTTGATGTTTACCACTTTTCAATTAGCTGGGGAGTTTATCGATAAGCATATCGGTTTTGCCATGGCTTCGCTGGTGGACCCACAAACAGATGTGACGGTTTCGATCTTAGGTTCCTTGTTGATGAACTTAGCTCTTTTTGTCTTTATCGATTTTGGAGGGCATTTGTGGGTGATTAAATCTTTTGCAGGCAGCTTTCACTCCATTCCCCTGCTTGCTGGGAATTTTCATATGGATGGGATTTTATATCATATATCAGAGCTGTTTTTTCGCTCAATCATTTTTGCCGCTGAATTTTCTTTTCCCGTCATAGCAACTGTTTCTCTGGTTTATATTGCTCAAGGTTTCTTGCAGCGCACGATCCCGCAATTTCAGATATTTGTTGTGGGTTTCATTTTTACCATTACTGTGGGCTTAAGTTCTGTAAAATTGACTCTTAAGCATTTTGCTCCAGCCTCAGAAGGGATTATGGAATTCTTTCAGGAGCGTATCTGGTTCGTTATTACCCATTTAAACCATGGCGGATAACGACGATAAAACAGAAGACGCAACCCCGAAAAAAAAGGAAGAGTCTCGGCAAAAAGGGCAAACGGGCAAAAGTCAGGATCTGAATGGTGCCATTATCATGGCCTTAACCTTTCTTTTCCTTTATCAGTACGGTTATCAAATCGTCAATTTGCATTTTACCGCAGCCCAGCATACCATGGGGAATTTCGCAAATATTGATATTAATAATGAGAATATTATTTCTCAGGTGAGGGCAGCCTTTACTTATGTCCTCGGTGTTATGGCCCCTTTTCTCATTGTTGTTTTTGTCGCTGCTTTAATCGCGAATATCAGTCAGATAGGAATTTTAATCACATTCAAAACCATGGAGCCTGACTTTAATAAAATCAATCCCATTAAGGGTTTGCAGCAAAAGTTTTCTTTACGCACAGTGGTGATGGCATTGATGAATATCACCAAAACCTCCATTATCGCATGGGTTGTGTACAAAGTTCTCAGTGTGCGTTGGGCTGAAATACTAAGAATGACTTCTCAAGATGCGTCTCAAAATATCCACCTATACGGGAAGATTTTCTTTGAAATGGCTTTTTACCTTATTTTAGCCATGCTGATTCTTGCTCTAATTGATTTCGCTTATCAAAAATGGCAAAATTTACAGTCCATCAAAATGAGTAAGCAGGAAGTTCGAGATGAATTTAAAAATTATGAGGGTGATCCAAAAATCAAACAAAAGAGAAGGCAGATTCAACTGCAAATGTCTCGCCAGAGAATGATGAAAGATGTGCAGGATGCCGATGTGGTCATAACAAATCCAACCCACTTTTCCATTGCGCTAAAGTACGATGATGCTACCATGCGCGCCCCCATGGTTGTAGCAAAAGGAGCAGATCTCATCGCGCTAAATATTCGAGAAATCGCTAAAGAGCATAAAGTACCAATCGTAGAAAATAAGCCACTCGCAAGAGCTTTGTACAATAGCGTTGAGGTCGGGGATCCCGTGCCGCAAAAGCTGTTTAAAGCTGTTGCTGAAATACTGGCTTATGTATATAATCTCAAACCGGTGGAGGCGGGCCTCGATAGCCCCCCCGCCGTTGGGCGTGTCGACGACGACAACGGGCCCGACCAGAAGAGTGCCACCACCCCTGTAGAGGAGAGCAGACAGCGGATTCTTCTGGCGGAGGATGTGGAGGAGAATCAATTTTTGCTCAAAGCCTACCTGAACAACACCCCCTATCAGCTTCACATTGCCAATAACGGCGCCGAAGCCTGTGAGATGTTTCAGCAAGGTGGGTT
>JADGBV010000033.1 GCA_015231345.1 Planctomycetota bacterium | reverse complement strand
TGGTGAGGTGTCTGCTTATATTCCAACAAATGTGATTAGTATCACTGATGGTCAAATTTACCTTGTACCAGATTTATTTTTTGCTGGTGTGAGACCTGCTGTTGATGTAGGGATTAGTGTGAGTCGTGTGGGTAGTGCTGCGCAAACAAAATCCATGAAGAAAATCTCTAAAGGGATTAAGCTGAGTTTGGCTCAGTACCGCGAGCTTGAAGCCTTTGCTCAGCTGGGAACAGAATTAGATGCGACTTCTCAAGCTCAGCTTGATCGTGGTATGCGTATTGTTGAGATGTTTAAACAGCCGCAGTATACTCCTTTCGAGGTTGTGGATCAGGTGATTGCTATTTATATTGTAGACAATGGCTACCTTGATGATGTGGATGTAGCTCTGGTTCCAAGATTTGAAACTGAGTTTATTGAGTACATGAAAGAGAAATACTCATCGGTTTACAAAGAAATTGCTGACTCTGAAGATTTAAGTTCTGAATCTGAAGAAGTCTTGAAAAGTGCTGTTGTCGAATTCAAAAAGCTATTCGCCTAAGCGTAGGTTCTGAATAATGGCTAACGCAAGGGCAATTAAAAACCGCATAAAAACGGTTACCAACACTGGGAAAATCACCAAAACCATGGCGATGGTTTCCACGGCTAAAGCAACAAAAGCTGTGACTCAAATCAAAAACTCTCGCCCTTACGCTGAAAGGTTGATGGGTCAGTTGGAAATGTTAGGTTCAGCAACTGATACTCACCCTCTTTTTCAAAAAAATGAGGGCGTGGAAAAGACTTTATTGGTAGTGATTACTTCTAACCGTGGGTTGTGTGGTGGCTATAATGCCAATATCATTCGTTTGGCTAAAGCTGCTAAGAATGAGAGTACAGATGTCTTGATGTTCGGGAAAAAAGGTGCCGGAGCTTTCCGCTTTGTGGGCCTTGAAATGAAAGAGCAATTTGTTGACCTTACAGATATTCCAGCATTTGAGTATGCATCAGCTTTTGCTGATAAGTTGATTCAAGCTTACCAAGAGGGTTGTTACTCTAAAGTAGAGATAATTTACTCTAAATACTACTCGGCTGGTTCACAAAAACCAGTTCAGGAAACTTTGCTTCCTCTGAGTTCTGGGGCTAGTGATGAGGAAAGTGAGTATGGCGTAGAGCCTCTTTTTTCACCCAGTAAAGAGAAGCTTCTTGAGGCACTCGTGCCAAAAGTGATTCGCTTGAGTGTTTTTAAATATATGCTGGATGCTGTCGCATCAGAGCATTTGGCGCGTCAGTTGGCCATGAATTCTGCTTCAGATAATGCAAGTGAAATGGTTAAGATACTTACTTTAAATTATAATAGGGCAAGACAGGCTCAAATCACAACTGAGCTGTCAGAAATTGTCGGTGGAGCGGAGGCGCTCAAATAAGACATCATGGGAGAATCGATGAATAAAGGAAATGTAATAGAGGTTATCGGATCGACTTTAGTTGCCGAATTTGAAGGTGATCATTTACCAGACATTAACAATGCTCTCGTACTTAAATTTGAGGTCGGTGGCCAAGAAATTGATTTGACTGTAGAGGTGCAGCAGCACTTAGGTGCCAATAAAGTTCGTGCCATTGCTTTGGGTGATACGAATGGTTTGGTGAGAGGTGTTGAGATTTTCGATACGGGTGCTCCCATATCTGTGCCTGTAGGTAAACCAACCTTAGGTAGAATTATGGATGTTTTGGGCCGACCTGTTGATGATGCTGGGCCGATTGAATGTGATGTCAGAAAACCCATTCATCAGCCTTCCCCAGAATTTTCCAATTTGGATCCCCAAACAGAGATGTTTGAAACGGGCATAAAAGTGATTGACCTTCTGGCGCCTTATGTGCGTGGTGGAAAGACTGGCCTCTTTGGTGGTGCTGGTGTTGGTAAAACAGTTGTGATTATGGAGCTTATTAACAATATTGCCAAAGAGCATAGTGGTTACTCTGTTTTTGCTGGTGTTGGTGAAAGGACTCGTGAGGGGAATGACTTATGGAATGAAATGCGTGAAGCTGTAATTGGTGAAGATGAAAACGGTAAAGAAAAAACTGTTTTGGATCAGGCCGCTTTGGTTTATGGTCAAATGAATGAACCTCCTGGGTCGCGTCTTAGGGTTGCATTAACAGCCTTGACTGTGGCTGAGCACTTCCGAGATGCTGAAAAAACCGACGTTCTTCTTTTTGTCGATAATATTTTTAGGTTTTCACAGGCTGGTAGTGAGGTCTCTGCTCTTCTAGGTCGTATGCCTAGTGCTGCTGGGTACCAACCAACACTGAGTTCTGAAATGGCAGCCTTGCAAGAGCGTATTACTTCAACAAAAGATGGTGCGATTACATCGGTTCAGGCTGTTTATGTTCCTGCTGATGACTTGACTGACCCTGCGCCAGCGAATACCTTTACTCACTTGGACGCGCAAACCGTACTTTCAAGGCAAATTGCTGAAAAAGGGATTTACCCTGCGGTGGACCCTTTGGATTCCAATTCAAGAATTATGGATGCCCAGTATTTGGGTGATGAACACTATTCTGTGGCTCGTGAAGTGAAAAGGATTTTGCAAAGATATAAAGAGTTGCAGGATATTATTGCCATCCTTGGTATGGATGAGTTGAGTGAAGACGATAAGGTTTTAGTTGGACGAGCTAGACGTATCGAACGTTTTCTCTCTCAGCCTTTTCATGTGGCTGAAGTCTTTACTGGTTTCTCTGGTCTTTATGTGAAAAAAGATGACACCATCAGATCCTTTAAGGCTGTCTGTTCTGGAGAGTATGACCATCTTCCTGAGTCTGCTTTTTACATGGTCGGTGATATAGAATCGGTTGTGGAGAAAGCTAAACAACTTGAAAAGAAATAGATCATGAAAGTTGAGATCTTAACCCCTAGTGGTAAAGTTTGTGAGGCGGAAGCTGAATCTGTTGTTCTGCCTGGGCCAGATGGGCTTATGGGGGTTTTAGATAATCACGCTCCAATGTTGGCCGAGTTAGGCGAAGGTGAAGTTGAACTTAAAGGCAGTCAAAGCAGCAAATATGCAGTCTCTGGCGGTTTTTTTCAGGTGGAAAAAAAGTCCCTTTGCATACTTGCGGAGTCTGCAAGCTCAATATCTTAACCCCGATATACAGCCGAGGTGGCGGAATTGGCAGACGCGCTAGCTTGAGGGGCTAGTGATCGCAAGATCGTATGGGTTCAAGTCCCATCCTCGGCATTATACCGACGAAAATAAAAATAGGGTGGAGACACTAGCTCTCAGGGTGGCAATTTAAGGACGGATTCATTGGTACGAAAGCTTTCAGTTATCTCCAGTTTGGTGTTGGCAACACAACTATTGGATGCTGCTGCTCCTCATGACGTTGTCTACATTAAAGGCGAATCCATGAGCTGCATGGATGTGCTTAGGCAAGTTCAAGCACAAACCGATTACAAGTTTAGTGTTCGTGTTGAAGATAGCTACGGTTATCGTCAGGATTATGATCACCATGTGAGTGTCGAGAAGGTATTGAAGTCTTTGGGAGAATATTTCGAAGAGTTTAATAATGAGCAAATCGAAGTTGTTGATCGAGGTCATGGCAAATTGATCTTGGAACGTAAAAAAGATGAATTACCTGTCGCTGCTCCACCCAGTCCCATGGAAGAAACGATGCTGATAACCAGTGGCTCCATGACTGCTGAATATGATGATTTAGATAAGCTTCCTGGAATAGGCGTTATTCCTCCTTCGAAAAAAACAGTTGATGAGGCAAAACTTCAAACGCCTATTTTTGAGGGGTTTGTTATTGTTGAGCAAGAAGAGGAAAGCTCACAGGCTTCTAGGAGGGCGAAAAGACGAAGGGCTTTGTCTCGTATGTCTCATAAGAAAGAGGATGTGATGGCTGAGCTTGAGTCTGTCGTAGCTGATGCTCAGGAAAAGCCTGAAGTTGAAGCAGATAAATTAGAAGCTGAAACAGGTACTGCGCTAGATGCTGAATCGTACCAAGAAAAGAAAGCATTAGTAAAAGAGCTTGAAGGCCAAGATAAAGGTCTAGTTGAGTTGGAGGATATCGTCACTGGCAAAGCTCCAGTCGCAAAAACAACTACAGCTTCTGCCAAATCTACAAGCAAACCTCACTTTTTGAGTGTTGAAGTCCTGGGCGATAAGCATGGTGACTTGGATCCATCCTTATTCCAAGACTTGGATGAAAAGGCCGATTCAGTAGTAGGCTCCAGTAAAATAAGCGAAGTCTCAGGCAAGTCTTCAGATGAACCTCTTTGGAAAAAGCTACTTTATTCAACTGCCACTGAATATAACGATTCAGTCTCCATGGGCCAGATGTTCTCCGGCGCCCAGAGCGGTTTTATGGCTCCTCCTCAATTGGCATCGAACCCTCAAGCTGAAGGCCTTACGACAATAGGCGTTTCTTTTGCTTACTATGAAGAGGGAAAGGATCGCGCAGCAACAGGTGAATCAATCGAAGGTGGTCTTGCTGCATTACGCTTGAGTGCCGAACACGGTTTAGCTTCTGATCTAGTTCTGAAAGCTGAGCTCCCCCTTGGAGGGCATAGCGGAGATTTTGAACTGAGTGGGGCCGGCGAAAATGACCTTGCTTTTTCTTTTGGAGAACTGAATTTGGGTGTTCATTATTACCCCGATGTCTCCACTTTAAAGTACGGCAGGATTGTGACGGGTGCTCAACTAAAGTTGCCTACGGGAAGCGATGATGATTTGATGGGTACGGGTAAGATTGATGGTGGTGTTTTTGCTGCTTATCACTTGCAAGCCGACTCTTATCTCGCTTTTATGCAAGTTGGTGCCTCCCTTTATGGTGACAGAGCACAGTTTGATGTTTCTGAAGCAGGAGGAGCATTGAGCTTTTCTTTAGGATTGAATTACCGTTACTCTTCTGAGTTAAGTTTTGAGGGGGCGTTTTTGTTTTCTCAGAGCCCATATTCGGATGCAAAGGATATGGCGGATTTTTATGCGGACGACATAAGTGTTTTGCGCTTTGGAAGTTCTTATCAGTATAAAAAATCTCGCTTTATGCTGGGGATAGATTGTGGCCTGTCAGAATCAGCTTCTGATTTGGGGGTGCAGTTGGTTTGGGAAAAAGATATAAATTAGAATTAAAAGGTAGTTGTTATGTTAGGCAGTAAGTATAGAACTCATAATTGTGGAGAACTTGTCAAAGGAGATGTTGGCAAGGAAGTCTTGTTGGGTGGTTGGGTTCACCGTAAAAGGGATCATGGCGGCGTGTTGTTTATTGACATGCGTGACCATTATGGCATTACCCAGGTTGTCTTGAACCCTGATTGTAAGTGCTATGCGGAATTTCAGCATGTCAGAACCGAAAGTGTGATTCTGATTCAAGGTAAAGTGATTTCTCGAGCCGATGATGCTATTAATAGCAAAATGAAAACGGGTGATATCGAAGTTGTTGTTGAAGATGCTCAAATTGAATCCGTAGCTGACGTGACGCCATTTATGATTTCCAGTGACGAAAAAGTGAATGAAGAGCTAAGATTGAAATATCGCTTTTTAGACCTTCGCCGCGAAAGTCTGCATAATAACCTCATGATGCGTTCTCGTGTTATTAGCTTTATTCGCAAGCATTTGTCGGATAAAGGTTTTACTGAAATGCAAACTCCTATTTTAACAAGCAGTTCGCCAGAAGGCGCGCGTGACTACCTTGTTCCATCGAGAGTTCATCCTGGTCAGTTTTACGCATTACCGCAAGCTCCTCAGCAGTTTAAGCAGTTATTGATGGTTTCCGGTTTCGATAAATACTTTCAGATTGCTCCTTGTTTTCGCGACGAAGATGCCAGAGCTGATCGTAGCCCAGGGGAGTTTTATCAGCTTGATATGGAAATGAGTTTTATTCAACAAGATGACCTCTTTGCTCAACTCGAAGAGTTATTTCTTGAAATGACCACGGCATTGACTGATAAGAAAATTACTCAGATGCCATTTCCACGAATCACTTATAAAGATGCTATGAATAAATACGGTAGCGATAAGCCTGATATTCGTTATGGTATGGAGCTAATGGAAGTTGCCGATATATTTGCTAAAGGAAGCTTTAAGGCCTTTTCATCTCTGAATGAAAAAGGCAAAGCATTGAAAGCTCTTGTTGTTAAAGAGACAGCTGGTGAGCCTCGCTCCTTCTTCGATAAGGCTGAAGCTCACGCCAAAGAAAACGGCGCAATGGGCTTGGGTTATATCGTTTTTAAAGAGACTGGCCCTAAAGGTCCTATTGTTAAGTTTTTGGACGATGCGTTGATTCAAGAGCTTAAAGAGAGATGTGCCATTGAAGAGGGGGACACCGTTTTCTTTGGTGGTGGTGAATGGTTAAAGACTTGTGAAATTATGGGCCGCATGAGAACCTATTTTGCAGAGAAAAAAGTGGAGTTTGACTCTAAAGAAATGGCTTTCTGCTGGATTGTAGATTTTCCGATGTACGAGTATAACGAAGATGATAAGAAAATTGACTTTAGCCATAACCCATTCAGTATGCCCCAAGGCGGCATGGACGCCTTATTGAATAAGGATCCGCTGGATATTTTGGCTTATCAATACGATATTGTTTGTAATGGCATTGAGCTTAGTAGTGGCGCCATCCGAAACCATAAACCAGAAGTGATGTATAAGGCTTTTGAGATTGTGGGTTACGATCAGGCTTTTGTTGATGATAAATTTGGCCATATGATCAACGCCTTTAAATTTGGAGCCCCTCCACATGGTGGTATAGCTCCAGGGCTTGATCGGATTGTCATGTTATATTGTGACGAGCCTAGTATTAGGGAGGTGATAGCCTTCCCAATGAATGGCAAGGCCCAAGATCTTATGATGAGCGCCCCAGGAAGTGTGACTCCAGAACAGCTTAAAGAACTATCGATCAAGATTTTAGATACGGAGCTCTAGTTTAGTTTCTTGTTTTTTCGCGCTTTAAGGTGAATTTTTTTGTATTAATTGCTATGCCATTTGTGACTGCCTTTATTGGGTGGGCCACGAATTGGCTGGCGATCAAAATGCTTTTTCGCCCGCGGAAGCCGATCTCTTTGCTTTTCTTCTCCTTGCACGGAGTTATCCCGCGCCGTCAAAATGATTTGGCGAAGCAGTGTTCTGAAATTATCGAATCTGAATTACTGCATCAGCACATGATAAGAGATGTCGTGCGCAGCTTGGAGATTCAGCCTCTGGTCGAAGAGAAAATTAAAGTGCTTATTAAAGAGAAGCTGGCTTTAAAACTAAAGTCAATTCCTCTTTTAGGTGCCATGATAAATGACGCCAGCTTGGAGATGATTCAACAGATTGCTGCGAAAGAACTGGGGGAGATGTCTCAGGAGTTATTGCATGACCTTTCTGGTCAGGTGGAGGATAAATTTAATATAAGAAGCATCATTGAAGGGAAGATTTTAGAGTTCGACTTGGATAAACTCGAGGCTATTGTGATGAGCGTGGCTCAAAAAGAATTTAAGACAATTGAGCTCGTCGGTGCCATGCTCGGTTTTCTAATTGGTGTCGTTCAAGTGATTGCTTTATATCTTATGCCGGCGTAAGGGTTTTTTGTAAAATGGGAACTGAAAAAACCTCCTTGACTCTGTCTCACGAATACTATAAAGTCCCTTTTAAAATAAGCCTCTTTTCATGCTAAAATCAGGGATTGCCATCATTTTTCTAATGATAGCCAGTATGGTGATAGGGCATGCTCAGCAGTCGTTTCGTGGCGTGTCACTACGGGAGGATAACGACCTCTTGGAAGTTAAAGCTAGGGAACTAGATCGCGCGGCCAATGTTACGAGAGGCGTGGAAGATGAGAGGACTCGTGGTCGACGTCGAACAAGGCGAGAAAGGCAAAAAGAACCATCAAATCCGATTGAAATGAAAGATGGCGCCTTCTTTAATGTAGGCAAAGTGAGCAATTATAAAGTTTTACGAGATGATCAGGTTGTTGAACTTCGTAACCCTAGAACTGGTCGCCTTGTCATTACAGTTGTTAAAGCCTCAGCTTTGGCAGCGGAGGATTTAGAGAGATTTGACCTAGAATATTCCCTTATGGAGCTTGATAAGATTTCTATTCAAGTTGAAAAGCATGATGAGGAACCTCGTGAAGTTAGAGTGGGTTGGGACGGTACGATTCACTACCCTCTCATAGGTGACGTAAAAGCTCGTGGTTTAACGATTTCTCAGCTTGAAAAAGAGATGTCTCTAAAGTTTGAAGATTTTGTTAAAAAACCAGTTGTTCATGCTGAAATTGTGGAGAAATCACCAAAGGCAAGAATTCTTGTTGTTGGTAGAGGTTTTCGTGAATTTCAAGGTCATGAGAAAATTCTAGATATTCTTGGGGCAGATTATGAGCCTTCGGTTGAAAATATCTACGATAAGGTTTGTGTTATCAGAAAACGACCTGATAATTCTCATATGTGCATTGTCGTTGATATGGAGTATATGTTTAAACGATTTGACTTCAGGCAGAATATCCCTCTTCAAGCGGGTGATATTGTGCAAGTGAAGAAAATGCCACCCCTCTTCGGCTACCGGTTTAAATACTGGTGGCAACAAGTCTTGGAGTGGATGAATGAAATTGATGAAATGTTTAATGCTGTTAAGTCAGTTCATGATTTCGACCTAAAGGATTAGGGTTTGGGCCTCAAAGATTATATACGAATAATAAAACGTCACAAGTGGTGGATACTCGGATGGGTCCTCCTTGTTACGGTGGCTTTTGTTTTTTACGATAGCTATATAAGACCGGTACGCTATTCGACGACAGCGACCTTTGCTGTTAAGGATTTGATTAGTACAGAGGTTGAGGAGAGTGATCGAAGACGTTCACCTCAATTAACAGATAACTATGATGATGTGGTGCAGGTTGCTTCGGCTCCTGACTTTCGTAGTCGCAAGACGAGTATGTTTAGTGACGATGTTGTTATCGAGGCCTTTAAACTCTATATAGAGAAAGCTAAGAAAAATCCAGAGCATGATACTCCTGGGAAATTCTCCTTAGTTCAGCAGCCTTACCCTATGTTTGTTAGCGACAGTCCAAGTGAGGATAATAACAAAGAGGTTTTTAAACGGTGTTTGAAAGTGACAATCGACACCCTAAATCAGAAGTTTATTGTGAGTGCTCATAGTACGAATATGTATAAAGCTCAATGGATGGTGGATGCTTTTTTGAGATCTTATGCTATTTATGAAGAGAAAATGGCTCAGCAAACTGTTAAAAAGGTGCTTGAGCAAAATTACTTGCGCCTTGAGCAGAGGCAATCGCTGTTGAACGAAATAAATGACAGTAAGAAGATTAAGCTAAGTAAGCTTTTTAAGCAATATGGTCGTCATATTGTTTGGGAAGATGGGCCAGAGAGAAAGCAGGAAGAGAGAGAAAATACCCGTGAGAGTATCAGTGAAACCGATAAGAAAATCTTGCAGGTTAAATCTGAGATTCAAGAATATAAAATTTTTGACCCTGATCGTTGGTTGATTGACGATGGTGAAGGGAATAAAATTGTTGAGCTTCAAAACGAGCTATATACGCAAAGAGAAAAGTTGCAGCAAGAGTTAGCTTCGCTCAGGGTTGATTTTACTGATAAGCACCCTGAAGTGCAAAAGAAATTAGCTCAACTAAACTCTCTTAATATTGCCTTTCCTAAGCTAGCCAAAGATATTGTGGATAGAAAACTACGTTCCCTGCAAAGAGAGTTTAGTAACCAGGAATCAATCAAAAAACGTCTTCTGCTTGACCTAGAGAGAGTTGAAACGGAAATCGGTATTATTACCGAGCACCAAGAGATGTTTGCAGAGTTTGATCGACAAGAAGCAAAAAATATTGAAGATACGACTCGTTTGGAATTATATATCGAAAGGTTGCAGGATAAAATTACCAGCGTATCAGATCCTCTGACAATATTAACAGAGCCTAAGATTGGTGTTATAGAGAATAGAGATACAAATACAAAATATTATATTGTTATCTTTGGCCTTGCTCTTGGTTTAGGCTTTGCCTATATTCTTGATTATATGGATGACACCATCCGCACGCCTCACGATGTTGAAAAGTTTGTTGGCTTACGAGTAATTGGAACTGTGCCTTTATTAAGTAAAGGTGAAGAAAAACTTCTGCACCGTATTGCTCTAAAATCGCCTATTTCTGAAATGATGAATACTCTGTCAATGATTATTCAGTCATGGATGCTGAAAATGAAAGGGCAAGCTTTGCTGATTGTGAGTTCAAAACCGGGTGAAGGTAAATCAACTTTTATCACTAACCTTGCTGTTGCTCTTTGCCGAGGTGGCGAGAAAGTAGTTCTTATAGATTCTGATATGCGTAAACCTAGTTTGCACAGGTTCTTTGGTGTGGATAACTCCGTAGGCTTTTCTAATTACTTAGAGGATTCTTTCTCAGATGATGTTGAAGACACAGATGAGGCAAAGATAGCTCGGATTGTTCACCATACAGATGTGGAAGGACTTTTTGTGATTCCTTCTGGCCCAATCCCTAGTAATCCGGTGGGCTTATTGAAAGGTGAAAATGTAGAGCGATTACTCAATCACTTGAAAACTTATATCGGCGTAATTTTAATTGATACTCCTCCTCTTGCTATGATTGATGCTGGTGTTTTGGCTACTAAAGTCAATGCCGTTGTGACGGTTATGGATGCTGGTAAAGTTACGAAGAAAGAGGCCTTGGCAGGGAAACATCTCATTGAGAATGTTGGCGGCAATAGTATTGGGGTGATCCTCAATAAAGTGACTCTTGAAGGCGAAGAGTATTATTATTATTTCGAGGGCTACTCATACTACTATGGCGGAAGCCGGAATAAGAAGAGAAAGTCCGTTTAGCTCTTCTGAGGAGGATAAACGTCCTCAGAGGAAAGCTTACGTTGAGATAGGGGCTGTTGTCCTCTTAGCTTTTTTTGGCTATTATGCCAAAATGGAGATGGACCCAAGTCAGCAGGATATCGCGTATTCTGTTTTGGGCTTCGTTTTCTTGATTATGATTCTGAAGAATGTTGTCTATGGGCTTGTGGCTATTGTAGTGGCTATTGGCTTGTCCCCTGATGGGGTTGCAGGTCTGCCTAATATGCGTTTAGAAGATTTTATGTTACCTCCTCTAGTGATTATCTGGTGGCTTAAAAGGTCGGCGAAAGGTGTACCCCTGGTGGAAACTGAATTTATGTCTGCGATAAAAATGTATATGTTGATCGCTGCAATTTCTACATTATTAGGAATATTAAGAGAAACTGTTTGGCCCTCTTATCATTGGTTAATTTTTTATACTAAATATGCTGAATATTTTGTGTTTGCGTGGTTTGTGCTTAATTCTGTTAAGGCCAAGGAGGATGTTATTTTGCTGCTTTTTGCAACTTTCATGACTTGTTCCGTTGTGGCTTATATTTCGTGGACGGGCAGGCTTGAAGCCATTGGTGAGAATGTGGACCGTTTCGTGCGTGCCACAGGTCCAGAAGGTGAGACTCCTAATGTTCTTGGGGGGTACTACATGATGCATATCATGATGGCTTTCGCATTGCTCTTTGCTGTAAAAAATTATGTATACAAATTAATTATTCTTGCGTTTTTATTCGGTGTGGTTTTGCCGCTGCTTTATACTTACTCCAGGACCAGTTTCTCAAGTATGTTCTTGGGTTTATTTGTAACGAGTCTCTTCATTGATTTGCGTTTTGTGTTTGTTCTAGTCATCTTATTGGCTTTATCGCCTATTCTTATGCCAAAGAAGAATTTTGTAAAAGAGGATGTTGTCGAGCGCTATTCTGAAATCTTTCAGATTTTTGATGATGAGGACGGGGCTCCTAGTTCATGGAAGGCGAGGACAGTTGGTTGGTACATTTTTTACACCAGGACATGGAATCATGATCCCATATTTGGTAAGGGAGTTGGCTCAATTGGTTTGGGTATTGATAGTAGTTATGTGAAGAAATTTATTGAGTCTGGCATATTAGGCTTGCTTGCTTTTGCGGTCTTGCTTATTAGGATTGGGCGTATTGGTCTTTATGTGGCTAAAGTTTCGAAAGACTCTTTTTACCGGGCTATAGGTGTTGGCTATATGGGAGTGTATGCGGGTATGCTTGTACATGCCATTGGTGTGAGTAGCTTCTCAACAATACGGACTGCTGAGTTGTTTTGGTTGTTGACAGCCATTACTGTAGGTGTGAGTCTGATCGTAAAAGAGGAAAATGAATTGGAAAAAGAAGACGAAGAGGATTTAGATCAACTTAGTTTTACGTCACCTTTTGCTGCATCCAAAGTTTAAATGGATTCAGCGCCAGATTTAAGCATCATTATTCCCGTATATAATGAAGCTGGAGTCATTGATAAAGTCTTGCCTGGTATGGTGCAAGAGTTTGAATCTTGGCCTTATTCTGTTGAGCTGTTAATTATTAACGATGGTTCTTCTGATGGCTTTGACCTTAAGCCTATTGTCCCTTGGATGAGGGTTATTGAGCATGCTGTCAATATGGGTAATGGAGCTGCTGTAAAGACGGGAATTCGAAATGCTAAGAGTGACCATTGCTTGATTATGGATGGTGATGGTCAGCATTTGCCTCAGGACGCTTTGAAATTAGTGAAGCAGCTTGATCGCTTTCATTTGATTGTAGGTGCGCGTGATTTTTCAGATTCTGGCACCTTGCATCGCAATATCGCTAATGTGATATATAGCAAGTTAGCGTCTTATGTTTCATCTTTCAATATTGAAGATTTAACGAGTGGTATGCGTGCTTTTAGGAAAAACGAGGTGATGGATATTATTCATTTATTTCCAAATCGTTTCTCCTGCCCAACAACCATGACCTTGGGGATGTTACGTCTGGGTTATCAGGTCAAGTTTGAGCCTATCGATGTTCAAAGTCGAGAGGGAACCAGTAAAATCAATATTCTGTCCGATGGTTTTCGTTTTTTACTCATTATATTAAAAATAAGTACGTTGTTTTCTCCTTTGAAAATATTCCTTCCGGTTTCGTTGCTCCTATTTGGCATTGGCATGTCTTTTTATATTTATATACTATTTGCCGCTCAACGTTTTGAGCAATGGTCAATTGTGCTTTTGACTAATGCTGTGACTATATTTATGATTGGGTTGGTTGCTGAAGAGATAAGTAGTTTAAAGCTTAAGAAGGAGAAGTGATGCAGGAGGCCGTTATGGCTGATGAAGCAAATACGGTGATTGAGCTTACAGGGGTCAGCAAAGTATTTGGGTCATACCTAAGAAAAGTTAATGCTTTAAGTGATATTGATTTAGTCATCAAAAAAGGCCGTGTTTGTGCATTGCTAGGACCAAATGGTGCTGGTAAAACCACGATGATTAAAATTATACTGGGCTTATTGAAGCCTAGTTCGGGTAAGATGAATATTCTTGGTGAAAAAGAGATGACTAAGAATCTAAAAGAGAATCTTGGTTTTTTGCCTGAAGAAAGCTATTTGTATCCATTTTTAACGATACAGGAAACATTGGAATTTGCAGCAGGCCTCTATAAAAATAAACAGGATAATCTTCAGCGCATTGATTCGGTCTTAGACTTGGTGGGTTTAAAGCAATTTAAAACACGGAAGATTTCACAGTGTAGTAAAGGTATGGCGAGAAGGACAGCTTTTGCTCAGGCCATCATTCATGACCCCGACCTAATTATTTTAGATGAGCCAACAAGCGGATACGATCCCATAGGGACAGCTGAGGTAAAGAGAATTATTAAGCAGCTGAGAGATCAAGGAAAAACAGTCATTCTATGTTCTCATCAACTCGCAGATGTCGAGGAGGTTTGTGATGATGTTGTTATACTGTATGGTGGTCAAATTATCAGTCGTGGTGAAATGAATGAATTGCTTAAGGAAGAAAGGCAAATTGGTTATTCTGTGGACTCCAAGCATGCTAATGCATTGAATGCTTGGTTGGCTGAGCAAGAAATTGATTGCCGAGAAATACCCGTTTCGCAATTGGAAAAATATTTTATTCATCAAATAGGGAAATGTACTCAAGAGCAGCTTCTCTCTTAACCCTTCACTTTCGTCAATTTTTTAGAAAGGGAGGGTGGTGGCCTTTTGTCTTGGCCTGTGTCTACGGGGTTATTGTTTCTAGAGTTGAGTTGAGTGGCGATTCGTGGGCTAATGCTATTGAGCATTGCTATTGGTGTTGTGCTGCTCTGGCTCTTTTTTTGGCTTTGCAGATTGGTCGAGAAGAAATAGATCAGCATTCTATTGTTAGGTTTAGAACTTTTCCCGTTTCTTATGTGGAGGATTATCTTGCTCGCTGTGTTATGCTATCTATTTATGTGTTGTTAGTGATGCTTTCAGGTTTTCTTTCTATACATACAAGCTCTCTGCTTTTTCATTCGGAGTCTCCTTTTACGAGAGAGGTCAATTTGTTTGTTTATGAGGGCATAGAAATTGAAAGAAAAGCTGAGGGCTGGAATATTCATTTAAAGGAAGCTTTGGGGGAGAATGAAGAGCTCTATTTGAATAGTCGTTTTATTGAATCCGATGGCCGAGAATCTGACCAATCATCTGTGCTTGTGGAGGTGGCTAGCTACCAAGACGACATTATGGAACGGTCGCAGATTACGCTACTTGCCAAAAGGAAGGTGATGCTCTCGCAAAGTCAAGGTGTTCATAAGCTTGTTCTGCCTTTGAAAGGGAATAGCAATGGGATTGAGTTTGATATTGTCTTTAAGAATCCACGTAGGCTTATTACTGGACTCTCGGGTTTCCAGTCCTCTTGTCACTTGTTGAGCGCTTTTGCCATCCAGATTTTTATTTTCACTCTTTTTTTTGTGGCGTTAAGTAAACGTCTTTCTGTAGAGGTTGCTCTCTTTGTGATTATTGGCTTGTTGTCGATTCGCTATTTGATGGAAATGATGGGTTTTGATTTTTTCTCCAGCATACAATACGCCTTGGATAAACAGGCAAGCACACTTAGGCAGCGCCAGGAAATGTGGTGGGAAGAAAGTTTGGCTTACTGGTCTGGTTTAATGTCACTCGTCAGTGGGTATATGGAGTCATTTTCATTTCCTGATTACTTTTCTCAGTTAAAGTCATCACTTTATATTAGGAACCCATTTTTGCTTGCGGAAAGTCTCAAGTCTTATGCGCTCACTCTTCTGTTGGTCGTTTTTCTTATACCTCTTAGTTGGAAAAGAGAAGCGTGAGGAGCGGCATGAAAATTATTGTTAGTTTGCTTGTTTTACTCATTGGTCTCGGTTTCTGCGTTGATGAGGCTAGGAAAGAATATGTTAGTAATGAGCCTTCAAGATGGTTGCCTGGATTTCCTATTGCCTCCACAGGTCCACTAAAAGGGGTGTTGGTGAGTGCATGGTGGATGAAAATTCATCGCTTGCGTCATCAATTTAAGTTTGACGAAATTGGCGTTATGACCAAGCGCATTGCTCTTTTGCAGCCCAATATTCCTGAGGTTTGGGAGTATTTATCTTGGAATATGTCTTTTAATTTACTTGCAGATAATCGTGGTAATAGGCAAGCTCAGGAGCGTTGGCTTAAAGAAGGTTTGCTGTGTCTGGAGAAGGGGTTGAATTATATTCCTGATAATTCATTACTTTTGTATTCTCAAGCTTATACGGTTCACATGAAAAGGACGAGCACGCCTTCTTTCGAAGAGGAATTGCGGTCAATTTTGCAAGAGGACCCTATAAAATATGCTTTTAGAAAAGTTGCTGAATCACAAGTGCATCTCAAAGGGACTTATGTGCAGCTCCTTTTTTATATAAAAATTAGCTTAGATGCTGGTGAATTAAAAATGGCTCAAGAAGGCGTGGAGCAATTGCGCATCCGTTTTCCTGACAGAATGCCTGTTCTTGAAGATTTTGAGTAAGAATAACTGTTTTAGATGGCTGAGTTTGATTTAGAGAAAACCGTTCAGGAGTGGAATACTTGGCTGGATGAAAATAAAGCAGAAGATGTGCAGTTTGTCGACCTAAGAGGGCATTCAGATATCACAGATGCTATTATTGTTCTGACAGTAAATAATACTCGCCATATGGCTCACCTGAGCGAGGATGCCATGCGTTTTGCCAAAGCTCGCGGCGAGGGACTTATTGCAGCTGATGGTTTAGATAGTAGAGAATGGGTGGTTTTGGACTTTGGTATTTACATGGTGCATATTTTTCTGCCTGAAACCCGCGCCCAGTACTCAATTGAGGACTTTTGGGACAAGTATAAAAGTCGCGAAAAAAGCGATGAAAGCATAGAGATTTAAGTCTTTTTGGTACATTTAAGTGCCTTTTTTGCTTATTTATTATTTGTCCTATTGAAATTTCTGGGGCTCACTTATAAGAAGGCCTTGGTGTTTTTCTTATTTTGGAGTTTACCTTGAGTAGATTTTTACATCTTTGTTTAGTGACATGTGCTGTGGCCTTAGCTCTCGCATGTGGAAGTGGAAGTGATCAGGAGGCTAGTTCTATTGGTGGTGCTATTGATCAAGAGGTTGTGTCCAGTGAAAGTGGCTATGAAGTTTGGGCATCTGATGCGGATGGCAATTTTATTAAAAAAGGTGAGCTGACAGAAGGCACTGATGGTAACGATATGACTTACCAAGTGAATGGCTTGTTAAAAGGCACAGAATACACCGTAGGTGTTTACAAAATCGTCAATGGTTATGAAAAAGTTGAAATGCTCTCAACAGTTGTAGTTGCTTCTGATTCGACTGGTTTAGTTAGTGAACCAGAAGGAAGCTCTAAAGCGAGAAATAAAACAAAAAGGTACAAAAGACAAATGAACCTTGTGACAACTTATGTATCGCAAAAATTGCGCACAAGACGTGCTGCTGCAAAGGCTTCAGGTCAGTCAGCTGTATCAGTTACTCTTTCAACAGTTATTACAGAAGTTTTCAATACAGATGGTACTGCAGAAGTTTCATTGGATAATATTGAAGGTGAAGGAGGCGAAGTTTCTATTACAACTGCAAGTGGAACAAAAGTCACAGCATCCTCTTTAGCAAAAGTTCCTACTTTGCTTATTGCTGCAGTAGAAACTCTTAAAGTTGTTGCTAGTACAGTTGCTACTTATACATCAACTACAGTTGTGAAAGCAGCTGACTTGCAGGTTTTGACATCTATCATTACAGTTGTTTCAAACTCAGTTACAGTTGAAGCTCTAACAACTGGAATTACTACAATTGCTACTACAACTACAACAACGGTAACAATCGATGTGACAAAAATCACTGAAGAGATCGTAGCTGCTGTAGATAAAGAAGTTGAGGTCTACGAAAATGAAGTTGCTAGTATCACTGTAACTGATTTCGACGTTGTTGACGGATACGGAACAAAAACTGGTAACAACTTCGCAATCACAACTCTAAACCCAGTATTTGTTGTGACTTTATCTGCTGCTCTTCCAGCTAACACTACTTTAGCAAGTGTTGCTACTGTCGCTTTCACAAAAGGCGACACAACAGGTGTGGCAACTGATAAAATTATGGAAGTTGCAAATGGAACAAAAGTTTACTTGATGGTTAAAGAGTCTGCCTCAGACCTAGAAGCTGGCGCAGCTGGCTGGTTACAGCCAGGAACAGAATACGGATACTCTGTGACAGGTAAAACTGGTGCAGCTGTAACTGTTAGTTCTAAAAGTGGCACCATCACTACTTCAGATATCACAGTGACTATGGCTTACTCTTCATCTGAAAGTCAAGTTGATTTGGGTGTTGGTAGCTATACTGGTGTGACTGGCACGAAACCTACTCTTTATGTTCACTTGGCTGATCCAATTAAAGCTCCATCAGATGTTGCCCCTGACTACGGAATCGTTGGTACGAATGGCTTGACTTTCACTGTTGGTGGAACTGGTAAAGTTCTAGACTCTGGTGACGTTACTGTTGCTCTGTCTGATGACGAAACTAATGCCTCTGTAAGCTACGCAAAAATCACTGTTGCTGATAGCTCAATCCTTTCTGCTAGCACTAGCTACACCGTTGTTGTAAACGGAGACCTAACTAAAGTTGGCTCAACAACTGCTGCCGCAATTACTCCAG
>JADGBV010000339.1 GCA_015231345.1 Planctomycetota bacterium | reverse complement strand
TAATGCTCAATAGCCCAAATCTTGATTTTCTCGACGGACAAGTCATTCTTCTCACTGGCGGGACTGGTTCTCTTGGCAAAACAATTACGCGAATTCTACTTGAAGTTTCGAAGGCAAAGAAAATCATCATTTTTAGCAGAGACGAATTAAAGCAGTTTGAAATGCAAAATCAATTTGCTGAAATCGACACCCAAGACCGCTTGCGTTATTTCCTTGGTGATGTGCGAGATAAAGAACGCTGCATGATGGCCTTCAAGTCTGTTGATTTTATCATTCACGCAGCAGCTTTAAAACAAGTTCCTGCTGCAGAGTATAATCCATTTGAATTCATTCGCACTAATATTCTAGGGGCCCAAAATGTCATCGAAGCTAGTATTGAACGAAATGTTAAGCAAGTCATGGCACTGAGTACTGATAAAGCTGCCAATCCAATTAATTTATATGGCGCTACAAAATTTTGTTCTGATAAATTATTCGTTGCGGGGAATCAATATTCGGGGCAACAGAACACCCGTTTTTCAGTTGTTCGCTACGGAAATGTTGTGGGCAGCAGAGGTAGCGTAATACCATTTTTTCTCAAAGAAAGAAATTCAGGAGTTTTACCTGTGACACATAAAGATATGACGCGATTTTGGATATCTTTAGAACAAGCTGCCAATTTTGTTCTTAATTGCAAACGCATCATGAAAGGGCAAGAGATCTTTATTCCAAAAATCCCAAGCATGAAAATCATTGATTTAGCGAACTTTATGAGCCAAGGAAAATGTAAAATCGAAGAGATTGGCATTCGACCTGGCGAAAAAATGCATGAAGTCATGGTTCCAGAAGAGACAAGTAGGACCACTTTAGAATTTGATGAGTTTTTCATTATTAAACCTTCCGTTAAAATGCATAATATCCCTGACTACTGGGAGAAAGGCTCAATGTGCCAAGAAGGTTTTCAGTACAGCAGCGATTCAAACACACAATGGCTTAATAATAAAGACGTACTCTCAGAGATTAAAAATCTCAATTTACCAGGAACTCAAGACTTTTTAAATAGCCTCGGTTAAATATGTCATCTATTCCCTATGGCAAGCAGAATATTGACGAAGACGATATTCAAGCCGTCGTAGACACCCTGCGGAGTCCTTTTATTACGACAGGGCCGAAAGTTCAGGAGTTCGAAAGACTTATCGCAGAAAAGGTTGGAGCCAAATATGCTCTAGCTGTAAGCAATGGGACTGTAGCTTTGCATCTAGCCTGCCTAGCACTAGACCTGCCAACGAATTATCTTGGGCTTACGAGCCCACTTACATTTGCGGCATCAGCTAATTGCATTCTTTATTCGCATGGCAATTTAGATCTAGTCGATATAGAGAAGAATAGTCCTAATTTATGCCCTAGTCAATTAAACACATATTGTACATCTAATAAGGTAGACCTTGTCATCCCCGTCTCGTACGCTGGCATACCAGCCAATATGCCTGCTATAGCCAAATTAAGCAAACAGTACTCTTTCAAAACCATCGAAGATGCTTCACATGCATTAGGCAGCACTTACGACTATCAGGGAAAAACTTATCATTCTGGCTCATGTGCTCATTCTGATTTAGCCGTTTTTTCTTTCCATCCAGTCAAAAATATCGCCACCGCTGAAGGCGGGATGGTACTGACAAACAGCAAAGGTCTCTACGAAAAGTTATTACGCCTACGTAACCACGGTATGGAAAAAGACAGCGATCTATTCGTCAACAAAGAGCAAGCATTCTCTGAGGGGGCAACGAATCCTTGGTATTACGAAGTACAATCTCTAGGTTTTAACGGTAGATTATCTGAATTGCATGCAGCCCTTGGAGTCAGTCAGATGAAGAAACTAGAGTCCTTTAAAGCATCAAGAAGCAAAATTGTACAAAAATACAACGACGCTTTTGTTTCATATTCCATACTTCAAGCACCATCTTTCACCCTAGACTATACCATCAACCCCTTTTACCATCTTTACCCCCTTAGACTTAAATCAGGAAGCACCCAAAAAGATAGGCTCGAGTTGTATCAATACCTTAAAGAAAATGGTATTGCTGCCCAGGTGCACTACGTACCTATTCACAAGCACCCACATTTTCAAAAGCACCTCAGTAACAAAAGCCCTTACCTCAATTCCGAGGCTTTCTATCAAGCTGAGATAAGTTTGCCCCTATTTCCAAGCTTAACTCAAGAAGCGCAAAACAAAGTGATTAAAACTGTCATTGGTTTTATTGATGCCATCAAGCAATAGCAATCTCTCGCTTCATATGAATACTCAAAAAGGCAAAGCGTTAAAAAACAAAGCAAAAGATATCATCCCAGGCTTAAGCCAACTCTTATCTAAACGGCCTGATATGTTCTCTCCGGACAATTGGCCCACCTATTATAAAAAAGCAAAAGGAGCTGAAGTTTGGGACCTAGACAATAATCATTATCTGGATATGAGTATTTCTGGCATCGGCGCCAATGTTCTGGGATATGCTGACGATGACGTCGACGAAGCTGTGATCAACTGCATACGCAATGGATCAAGTTCTTCTCTCAATGCACCTGAAGATGTCGAATTGGCAACACTCCTTTGCGACTTGCACCCTTGGGCTGATATGGCAAAATTCACACGCACAGGAGGCGAAGCTATGGCAGTTGCAGTACGAATTGCGCGTAGCTATACACAAAAATCTAAAATTGCTTTTTGTGGCTACCACGGCTGGCACGATTGGTACTTAGCCGCTAACTTAAGCGAACCCGATGCTTTAGGACAACATCTTATTCCAAATCTCTCACCTAGAGGAGTGCCTAAAGAGCTCGCTCAGACCGCATTTCCTTTCCACTACAACAAGTTAGACGAGCTGGAAAGTATTCTCATAAACAACAAAGGGGAGATGGCAGCCATTGTCATGGAACCTATTCGTAATTTAAAGCCTCAAAATAATTTCCTGAGAGGCGTTCGTGAACTAGCTAATAAACACGGTGTAGCTTTAATCGTCGATGAAATATCAGCAGGGTTCCGTTTACATACTGGAGGAGCTCATCTCAAACTAGGCCTAGAGCCAGACATCGCAGTATTCTCTAAGGCTTTAGGCAATGGCTATCCGATCGCCGCAATCATTGGCAAGCGCGATATTATGGACTCTGCTCAAGAGAGTTTTATTAGCAGCACCATGTGGACAGAAAGAGTCGGACCTGTAGCTGCTTTAGCCACCATAAAAAAACATCAAGAGTTGAATGTTGCCGAGCACCTCATTCGTGTTGGCCAACAAGTCCAACAGGGATGGAAAGAGTTAGCAAGCAAACATGGATTGAAAGTAGACGTAGGTGGAATCGAGCCACTCAGCCACTTTTCCTTTTTGGGTGATGATTCTCAGATGCTTAAAACTGTTTTCACCCAAAACATGCTATCACAAGGTGTACTTGCATCAACTTTATTTTATTCTATGTATGCACATACACAAGACCATATCAGCACCTACCTTAAGGCTGCAAACACAGCATTCGAGTCAATTGCCAACGCAAAAATAAGTAACAACTTAAATTCTTTACTTGAAGGCCCTATTGCTAGCACTGGATTCACTCGATTAAATTAAAAAGAATATGACTCTAGGCTCTCAGAATTTTAGAATTGGCAGACATACTATTGGGGAGGAGCATCCTTGTTTTATTATAGCCGAAATGAGCGCCAACCACTGCGGCTCTTTAGAAAAAGCTATTGAAATCATTCATGCTGCTGCCGAGTCTGGAGCAGACGCCATCAAGTTACAAACCTATAAACCTGAAAGTTTAACAATCGATTCTGATCTAGATTATTTTCAAATCAAGGATCACCCACTGTGGAAAGGGCAAAGCCTTTACCAACTCTATCAAAACGCCCATATGCCTTGGGAGTGGCATTCAGTACTTTTTGAAGAAGCAGCTAAATTACAACTTACGTGTTTCTCCAGTCCTTTCGACCTACAAGGAGTTCAACTATTATCTGAATTAAATTGTCCTGCTTATAAAATTGCCTCTTTCGAAGCTATTGATTACGCACTCATCCACGCAATCGCATTACAAAAAAAACCTGTTATTCTATCCACGGGCATGTGTAGTAAGGAAGAAATTTCTGATTCTATAGCACTACTCAAAAATGAAGGTATCAACGAGATTGCCCTGCTTAAGTGCACATCAGCCTATCCTGCGCCACCCTCTTCTATGAATTTAATCACAATAAATGATTATCAAAATGAATTCAATGTCCTAACGGGCCTCTCAGATCACACTACAGGCATAGCACCTGCCCTCACAGCCGTTGCTCTTGGCGCAAAAGTTATTGAGAAACATTTTGTTTTGGATCATAATGACCCTAGCCCTGACGCTTCTTTTTCGGCCACACCCGGTGAATTTTCTACCTTAGTACAAGGAGTTCGAGAAGCAGAGCAATCCCTAGG
>JADGBV010000338.1 GCA_015231345.1 Planctomycetota bacterium | reverse complement strand
AAAATCCTATGATTGTGATATTGTGACAATTGGCCAGTACCTACGACCTTCCTCAAAGCATTATCCTGTAAAAGAATATATTAAACCTGAAGTTTTTAGTCATTACGCTGAAATCGCCCATGATTTAGGCTTTCATTATGTGGCCTCAGCTCCTCTAGTGCGTAGTTCTTATAATGCTGCTGAAGTTTTTAAGAAGGGTAATATTAAATGAAGAAGTTTAAGGTCAGAAAATCAGGCGTTCATGGTCGTGGAGTTTTTTGTACAGAGAAAATCTCCCGTGAGGAAACCGTAATGGAGTATTTGGGCGAAAAAGTCTCTATTAAAGAAGGGGACCGCAGAGCTGAAGTGCAAATGAAAAAAGCCTCAAAAGGTAAAGTGGGCGCTGTCTTTTTATTTGAACTCAACACAAGGTATTATTTGGATGGTAATATTCCTGGTAATCCAGCCAAATATATTAATCACTCATGTGATCCAAATTGCCGTTTTGAGAATGATCGTGGACATATTTATGTCATTTCCCAAAAAAGCCTTAAACCTGAGGACGAATTGACTGTAGATTATGGCTTCGATGCAGAAATATATGAGGATCACCCTTGTAGATGCGGAAGTGAAAATTGCGTTGGGTATATTGTCCAGAGGCGACAATGGCGAAAGCTCAAGAGTCTTATAGAGAAAGCAAAAGTTAAAGCGAAAGCCGAAGCTTAAGTTGCCACATTCTCAGGTTCACTTGTTAATGTAAAAAGAAAAAGGGCAAATACGATTTAGATGAATAATCGTACTTGCCCTTTATTGTTTAGAGAAGAGAATTATTGAGGTTGTCCAGCTTCAATAAAACGATCAATATTCTTACGTTCTATTTCCTCTTGTTTGGTGCGCATAGCAAGTTTTGTATTGTATTTGCTCACCTCTTCTTCTGTCCAGTTGTGCATTTCATCATAATCGCCAATAAAAGGAACATTTAAATCAATCCAGGCTGAAATGATGGCTAGCTCGTCTTCACTGATTTTTACTTTCTTATGACCTTTACGAAGGTGCTTTATTAGACCACTTTTTGTGGAGCCAGCATAATAGGGTGGGGTCGATTCGACGGTTAGCAGTCTGGTGTAGTAATCGACCCATTTATTTGGGCGCCCTTCGTCGATTCGTTTTTGTCCTTTTGCCTCTCTGGGCACTTTGTTAGTTGTCCATTTGGCATCTACAAGTGTTAAGTAAGACTGATAAAATTTTCGATGGGTTGATGAGTTGCCAAACTTTGCATCTTTGACAATTGTGTCAGATAAATCAAAACTTTCTGCTTTTTTGCCTGGAGCATGGCAGCTAGTACAGTGTTTGTTTAAAATCGGCTGAACGTTTTTGGCAAAACTAAATGGTTTGCCAGAAACATGATGAAATGATTTGATTTTTTGAGGTTCACGATGCATGGCCATGGTGACTTTGCCAGCTTGCAGGGGAGTGGCATTTTTGTCTTCATGACAACCTACACATGAAAACTTTTCATTTGGCATGAGAGTAGCCCAACTTCTCATGCTTTGCACGACATGATTTTTATCATCGATAAGTTGTAAGTAAATTGGAGTACGGGCTGGCACTTCAAACATGGCTGAGCCATCTTCGTGAACATCGACTTCGCCTAGAATGGTTTTTGCATCAAAAGAAGCGGAGCCTACTCCTGTAGGTAAAACACTATGCCAGCCATAGCCTGCATATTTTTTGCCCACACCGACTTGATCTCTTGGTGGTGACCAACCGCCTGCGCCGATTGTGATAGGCTTATAATGAAGTTCATTGATACGAATCTTTTTGATATTGCCTTGCTTAACTCCCTCGGTCCCTTTGCCAAAATAGACATTTTGCACATACATAACGCCTTTGTCTTTGGTATAATCTACAGAGGTGGCTCTTGCAGTAGGGGCTTTGCGGGGGGTGAGGGGAATGGCTTGCATGCAGGAGTGGATGGGGTCAGCAGCGAGCATTTCTCTTTTGCCATCTGTCGTCATGTGATAGAGCTTATAGCGCATTGTGCTACTGGTATCTCTTCTGTAGATTCCATTTTTATTGAATAAATACCCTCCTATTGGAGAGTAACTAATGAGCAAAGATTTTTCCGAAAGAGGGTAAGGGTAGGTGTACTGGTCGCCTTCTCTGCCGTAACCATCACCTCCGGTTCGTTTTTTTGTATGATCCCAATTAATGAATTCTATGCCTTCATATTTCTGGCGACCTTTACTTGGATTAATGATGGCAAGCTTCCCCCCTTGTGTTGTGTGGTAACCACCTGCAATGCTCATGCTTTTGGTTGTTCCTGGGATGGGACGAGTGTGTTGTAGACTTGTCGGTTCTGTGGTGTTATTGCCGTAGTATTCAGTCTGAGATGTGCCATCTGCGTTCATGACAAAGAGTGAATGGGCAAAGGTTTGGCCACGGTCATTGTAGTCCCTGCGGGTGTATACGATACGTCCATCATTAAGAAGGTGAGGGAAAGCTGTTTGTGTTTGATCGAAACCTAGACGTCTAGCGTAATTCCCATCTTTGTCCATAACAAACAGATTACTGCAATCTCCCCAGCCACATGTGACTTCCTGAACGCAACGCACTGAACTAAAAATGATATCCCCATTAGGGAGGTAGCACGGTTCGATGTCTGCTCCATATGTTTTGTCATCCGTTAATTGGCGGATGTTGCGAGTCGCCATATCCATTTCATAGATTTTATAATTGCCTGTTTCGGGAGCCATTCTCCCAACAGTGCCTGATGATTTATGGGTTTTTCTCCAAGCGAAAAGAAGTTTTTTGGCATCAAAAGATAATTCCGGGTCCCGAACGATACCGTCCTTGGAATCAAATAAGAGTTCATCTTTGATGATATTGTTATTGTTGTTCAAATTGAGTTGCCTAAGTTCTGATCCTTTCGGGCAGCCAGACGTTTCTGTAGCAAGATAAATACTGACTGCTAACTGATGCTTGGCGTAAATAAGATTGTTATGTTTGCTTTTAAAATCTTGTAATCGTTTTGCGCGACGCTCACTACATAACTTAATATAACGTTCAAGTAATTCGCCACGACTTCCTTTTGGGTCAGCTTTTTGCCCTAACTCTTTGGCTACAGCTTTGACTAATTCTTGCTCAAAAGAAGTGTCGCGACCTTGCTCTAAAAAGATTTCAAAATCGCCTCTGGAATCATAACCTACAGAATATCCCCAGTTTTTATGATTTGAATTATCTTGCAGTAGCCAGTCGCACATGAGTGGAAAAGCAGCCCACATATGCTTAGCAAAGACATGAGGTTCGTCTGCTTTTAGCTCCAATGCTTTGAGCATTGACTCGGTAAAGGCCTTTTGGGTTTCTGGGCTATCCAAGTCCATGCCCATCTTAATAAAAGAGTAGTCGATTGGGTCGGTCGTCTCATCTCCGTCAGCTAAAATGAGTTTTCTAAGATTAATAAAATAATTAGTGGGAACTTTAGTGCCCTTAAGGGTTAGTTTATGTTCTCCTGCGGTCAAAACCACAGGTGTCTTTAGTTTGATATTTTTGAAATCTTCCCAACTACCAGTTCTTTTGAGTTCTTCTTCAATAACAACTTCTTTATTAAGCATAACTTGCAATGTGCCGCAAATTTTTGATGTTCCTGCGTATTCAAATTGAATATAATACTGACCAGGGTGCTTGACTATTATTGGTATATCGGCTTGCCCTGTTTTTTTCCAGTGATCCAAGTTATCATTCTTGCAGTTGATGTTTTTTAATTTAGCTTGGTTAAGCTTGGGCTTTATGCTGGCGCTATGAATTCCTCCTATTAATATTAATAGAAAGGCAAAAAAATAAGTGAACATTTTCATATGAATACTCCTTTTTAGTAACTTCTTATGTGATGTTGAGATTGTGCGCAATTCATGATCACCTCTATAATTATGATTTCTATAGAGGCCTTTTGCTTTACATGCTTCAAATATAAGTCGTAAAGCTTCAAAAGTCAATCTAAAATACTAAATATCTGATCTTTTTTTGTATATTAACTGTTGAAATTCAATTGGTTATACCGTATCTAGAACGTCGTTTGGATTGTCGTGTTTGGATTCTTGTAGAGCGAAGTTCTGATACAATATTGAATCGATTTCCCTTGCCATTGACTCTTAGGTCGGGCACTAAAATGAGCTAAGTTTTATTCGTCAATTTTAAGATAAAGGCACACATGCTGAATAAGTTCGGAAAATTTTCAGGCATTGAAGGACCAGTCGTAACGATCGTTCTAGATGGTTTTGGTATTAACCCAAAAGTGGAAGGAAATGCTATTACAAATGCTAGCACTCCTGTCATGGACCATCTATTAGCTAAATATTCTAATGTCGCTTTGAAAGCTCATGGTGTAGCAGTCGGACTACCATCGGATGATGATATGGGAAACTCAGAGGTTGGTCATAACGCTTTAGGTTGT
>JADGBV010000337.1 GCA_015231345.1 Planctomycetota bacterium | reverse complement strand
CTTGTTGGTCTCTAGATCGCGATCGTTAAAGAAAAACTGAGTCTCCAGTGCCTTGGGATTCCAGTACAAAAAAGTTCCCTGCTGAAGGTTCCAGGCATAAGTTTTTTCAATGGGAATTTTTTTATTACTTTGATGGCGATCAATAAGAATGATTGTAGCCGCTTCATCGGGCTCTGGCATATGTTCATATTGATATATTTCCATAGCTAAAATATATCGATCGCTCTTATTCCATGGGACAGTTAAACATTGCCCGATATATCCAAAGAAATGATTTTTCTCACCGTAAGTCAGTTGCTCCACATTAAGCTGAATGGGATTGGCTAGAATAAGTGGACACCATTGTGTAAACAGCGCCACACAGAATATCATTTTTGGTATATTATTTATCATGATTATACTATAATTATCAAACTTCATCTTTCAAGAGGCGAGCAAAAGAAACACTCATTTTCTGATCGATTTTGTTAAAATTTGATCAGAATTGTCGTTATTTTCTGAAGAACGCCTGGACTTCCAGATCAATAATAGACCAACCCCAGTCAAAATAGATCCGCATATGGCGATACAGACTCTCCCCGACCATGGATTAGGAATGAAAAGCATCAAGAATATGAATATACCGTAAATGGCGCTCAGCACACCCAAGAGTTTTTCCTGTTGAGCGTCTTTGGTTTCGCCTATCTCACTTTTGAAATCCACCGGGCTTTTCATTTTCTCGAAAAAAGAGTCTGCTCTAAGAAGGCATTCCTCGTTACGCTCGGGACAGAAAAAGAGCTTTGATCCCGCAAATACACAGAAGCCAACAGTTACATTCATGATCACGGCAAAAGCAAATTGATTATCCTGAACATACATGAGTGCAGAGGTGTCCAGAAACAGTCCAACCCCACCTTCGTTAAGCCCAAATTTCATGCACAGGGATACAAGGAAACATGCACCCATTGTCACCATGCCTGCCCAGGAAGGGACCCTCTTAATAATAAGACCAAAGAGCAGAGGAACTGTATAAGGAATGGAAACCATAGCACTGAAGTCAATAAAGATCTTGAAAATCCCCACCTTACCCAATTGACTCAATAGTATTGCTGTAGAAATAACCAAAAGACCAAAGACGATCGTTATGATTTTACCTACGAATAGCAGGTCTTTTTCCGTGGCTTTGGGCTTAAGGATGGGTGCGTAGAAATTTTTAATGAAAAAACCTGCATTTCTATTCAATCCAGAATCCATAGACGACATGGTGGCGGAAAAAATGCCTGCAACGAGCAGCCCCATCAGACCACTGGGCAAAAGGACCATACACGTTGCAACATATGAAGCTTCCTGGGGGTTATCCATATGAGAGAACTTCTCCATAAGGTCTGGAACAAGAAGGTGAGCCGACATGGCAGGAAGGAACCAGAAAAAGGGCAAAATCATAAATAGCACAAAACCCAGAAGCGCAGCCCACCTTGCGCTTCGACTATCCTTAACGCAGAGGTACTTCGATGCGTCCTGAAAGTTATTGAGAATAAAGATCTGCTTGATAAACATGGCTATAATCCAAAGGATACCATATTCGGGATGAAAGTCGCTGATAATTTCAGTATGACCCTGAGGCAATTGAGCAGAAATAGTCTCCCAAGAACCGAGCTTATCAAAACACATGTAAGCAACGACAATACTGATACAAAGCAAAACCATCGATTGAATGAAGTCGCTAGCCACAACCGCCCATGCTCCTCCCAGTGTCGACATTAACGTCACCACAATCCCCGTTATCCAGATGGTGGTCACGATGTCATAGCCAAAGACGGAAGAAAGGAAGATTGCCAGCCCAAAAAGCCATATTCCCGCATAAAAGATTTGTATGGGAAGCTGAATCCAGGTGAACACCTGCTCAGAGACACGTCCAAATCTTTCCGCGACAGCATCCATGGCCGTCACAACTCGCATCTGACGAAACCAAGGTGCAAACCAAAGATAATTAAGCAAATACCCAATGGCGTTGGCGTAGTAGATAACCAGAATAATCACCCCACTTTCGTAAGCCATGGCTGCCGCTCCAGTGAAGGTCCATGCACTAAACTGCACCATGAAGGCAGAACTCCCAACCATCCACCAGGACATCTGGCCGCCACCTCGAAAATAGTCGCTGCTATTCTTATTAAACCTTCTGCAGAGGGTGCCGATTGCAATCATAAGCAGGAAGTAGGCAACAATCACTGCGTAATCAAATACTGATAGCATAAGTCCTAGATTATACAGAGAGACCTAATTATAATATAACCGGCAGAGAAGTTATGTCAAGAAAAAAATCCATTGATACATTCCCAACCTGCTTCTTATATAGACAAACATCTTCTTCAACTCGAGACCTGTTAAGATTTTGCGCGATAACAGGAAGAAAACCCAATAGCTTAAAGAGTTTTCTGCCGCTTAAGCCTCAAAAAAGACTGCAACACTAGATTGCAGTACTTATAAGTTAATTATAATATAAAGGACTTTAAAAAATTCGCTATTGAAACAAAGAAAATCAGTATCCCAAAAGCAGGTTGCCGAAGCTGTTGGAGTGACTCAAGCTTTGGTTTCCTATGTCCTTAATGGAAAACACGATCGCGTCTCACCTGAGGTCAAAGAAAAAATCGAAAGCAAAGCACGTGAACTTGGCTACGTTATCAGGCAACACCCACCCAGTCAAAATTTAGCACAATCCAACTTGGTCGGATTATTACTCAGATCCGGGTTAAGCCTGGGCGGATATAGTCATTTCTTCAGCTATGTACTAGAAAAAGTCCAAGCAGAGCTCTTGAACCGCAAAGTATTTAGCTCTGTATTAGGAACAGAGGAGTCCTTTGAACCCGACCTTTTTTTACCGAATTTTAAATCCATCGGCATGGATAAATTGATCATACTGGGCGAAGTTTCCGAAAAGATGATCAAAAGGATCAAAAAACACATTTCCAATGTTGTCGTCATTTCCGCATCTTACCCAAATCTCTGTCACTCAGTCAACACAAACGAAGAGCAGGCGATAGATTTGCTGGTAAGTCATCTGGTTGACTCTGGACACAAACATATGGTTTGGGTTGGCGGCCAGAGATCCTTAAAACGCTTTCAACATCGTTTTGAGACCTTCAAAAAGTTAGTTGCTCTCAAATCAGACGCTTATATCCGCTATGAAGTTGTACAGTCAGACGAAAGCAGCTACATCGATGGAGAAATCTGCGCAAGGCAGGTGCTGGAAGCCCATAACTTGGATACAATGCCTACTGCATTCGTGTGCCACAATGGGATGATGGCCCGAGGGGCCATAAATTATCTACATAAGGCTGGCGCACGAGTTCCGGAGGATATCAGCGTGGTTGGCCTGGATATGACAGATTTACCCACCCTAGAACACCCCTTCATCACCACAGCTTACGCAGGGGTTGATTCCATATGCGTCAAAGCCGTTGACCTGCTCCTGGACTCCCCTCAGGAAGACCAGATGTATATAAATCTCTCACTGCCATCTCGACTAGAAGTAAGGGAATCTTCAGGCCCAGCCAGATCCATAATTTAAGAATAGCAGTTCTTTATTTATTAGGCTAAGCAGCGGAAACAGCACAAACAATGTGCTGTTTTCGAATTATTTTAATGAAATAGAATCTAAAGGCTTATCCTACAATCTAAATCCCTATTTTAAAATGCCACTTGAACCAGCAATGATTTTGATTATAGTATAACCAACCCCGCTTACAGATGGATTTACCATGAGTCTGAATACACATAGAATCTACAGCTCGCTTGAACTTGGCACTCTTACTTCCCTAGCCTGTTTAATCACACACTTGCCTTGCTTGCTTTTAGGGTTTTTGCTCATAGCGGGAATCAGCACGGAAAATGCACTTGCTAACGAGAAAGGCTGGACGCCAAATATTCTCAAGCCAGAGTCAACACTTTATCTCCCCGACTACTCCTACAGTGGATATAGAAACGGAGATGTGCCTCTCAAAGACTCTCATCGACCCACGTTAAATGTTAAGGATTTTGGGGCCCTACCCAATGACGGCATAGACGACACAGCTGCTTTCAAGAAAGCCATCGCAGCGGCCGCAGCCAACGAGGGCAAAGATGTTTTGGCTATTCCCAAAGGTCGCTTCATCATTTCCGAGATATTACTCATTAGACATAGCCATTTTGTATTACAGGGTTCAGGCAGTGGCAGTGACGGCACTATTCTCGCCTTCCCCAAAGCCCTCAAAGACTTGCCTTTACAGCCCGAATCTAAGAAAACCAAAGATAAAATTCTTCGTGATAACAAAAAAGAGGGAGACACCTACTACTCCCCCTTCTCATGGAGCGGAGGCTTCCTATGGACGATACTTCCCAAGAAAAGCAAAAAACCCCTTGTTGGCAATGCCACTGAAGGTCGTCGTGGCGAGCATAGCTTCAAGGCTGAAAAGGAACACAA